>JAGYOK010000002.1 GCA_018399685.1 Alphaproteobacteria bacterium
GATGATTTTGCTTTGCTGCACCCAAAACAATAATAAGCCACCCATTTGCTACGCTTGATTTTGCAGAGCATGAATGCATTTACAATCTTTGTTGGATGCCCTTCGTGAAGAGCTCTACAAACCAAGTTTTCTTTTAATAAGCTTATAGAACAAGCGCAATATATTTTGAAACCAAGAACTATTGAAGAACGTTGTTTATATGATTATAAGAATAAACTTAATAATAAAAGACAGCATTAAAAAGGGCTAAGTTTTATGAAAGTTCTTGCTATTGATAGTGCTATGAATGTTTGTCAGGCCTGCGTTTGCGAGATTGCTGATAATGAAATATGTGTATTAGCACAGGAAAATCTTGAAACAACCAGGGGGCAAGCAGAACGGCTTATCCCGATGATTGAATATGTAATGGAAAACTCCAGATTTTCATATAATGATCTGGATTTAATTGGCGTAATAAATGGCCCGGGAGCTTTCACAGGTATGCGCGTTGCCATAGCTACTGCAAAAGGAATTGCGCTCGCCGCAGAAAAGCCTGTGATTGGCGTTCCAACGATTGATGCGATCATGGATAGTTACTTAAACTACTATTCTCCAGGGCATTCTGTTTATCCCTATTATGCCGTTATACTGGAAACAAAACGAAAAGATTATTATTTTCAAATGTTTGAAATGAATTTGGGAAAAAAAGAGGATAGAAAAAATATAATTGAGTCTACACCTGCAATGGTTTCCAGCGCTTCTGATATTTCTTCAATCATACAAGAAAAAGATGTTTTCCTTATCGGAAATGCTTCTAATCGTTTTAAAGATGAGTGTAATCATAACTGGCCATATGTTGAAATTGTGATGCCAGACAGTATTTCAATAGCAAAACTGGCAGTAAAAAATTTTCAAAGCAAAGGAGATAGAAATGGTTGTAAACCGGTTTATTTGCGCGGAGCTGAAATAGGAAAATCAAAAAAGAAGCAACGGGTAATCAAAGCATAGGAAAGCGCTCCATTGAATTAAATTTTGTCCAATAATGAGGCGTTTATTAAATAATATATGGTATTTATATAATTTCTTGAGATTATAAGAAAATTATGCAAATCTGTCATCCTTAAGATTGTGTCCATTATACTATTATACTAGAGTATGGTATGTAAGTT
This sequence comes from Alphaproteobacteria bacterium, assembly GCA_018399685.1. Classification (GTDB taxonomy): domain Bacteria; phylum Pseudomonadota; class Alphaproteobacteria; order Micavibrionales; family Micavibrionaceae; genus UBA1672. Next base: position 1,149 of record JAGYOK010000002.1, read on the forward strand.
GCGAGAGAAGAAAGAAATTTTTATGAGTGAAGAAATAAGCCGAGCTGAATTGTTGTATATGACGACGGAAGTCATTTCCTCTTACGTCGCCAACAACACAGTTTCTGTGGAAGATATTTCGACAGTGATTGAGCAGGTTTATAAAACTTTGTCGGATGTTGGTGTGCAGGGGGTAAGTTTTGCAGATAGACCACAACCTGCGGTGCCGATAAATCGTTCAATCACACCGGATTACCTGATCTGTCTTGAAGATGGAAAAAAGTTAAAAATGTTAAAGCGGCATTTGAAGACTGCATACAGCATGACCCCCGAACAGTATCGGGAGCGTTGGGGATTGCCTGCCGACTATCCCATGGTTGCTCCAAGCTATGCACAGCGTCGGAGCAAATTGGCTAAAGATATTGGTTTAGGTACACGCAACTAGTGTCCTCTTAATTATTAAGCTCTTCTCCGCGATTCTTCGCAGCTTTTAAAGCATCGCAGAAAATAGATTCCAGCTTTCCGTCCATAAGTATTCTTAAGGCTTCGGCAGTTGAGCCACCGGGACTCGTGACATCTTCTCTTAATGTGGAGGCCGGGATATGCCCATCTTTTTCTGCAAGAGCAGCGCTCCCTATAACTGTCTGGCGCGCAAGTGCCTCAGCAAGATTTGCCGGAATTCCAATATTACGTCCGGCTTTGCTAAGCACTTCAATTAAATAGAAGACATAAGCAGGGCCGCTACCGGATAGTGCCGCGATGGCGTTCATAAGGTTTTCATCTTTGACCCAATATAAAGATCCCAGTACCCCGAGTAATAATTCGACTTTTCTGCGTTGATCGAGCGTAACAGATTCGTTCGCTACAGCTGCACTTACACCTTTTCCAATGGACGAGGGCGTATTTGGCATAATACGCACGATCGGTTGTTTATTGTTAAAAAAATCTAAAAGCGTAGACAGTTCCTTACCGGCCAAAATAGAAAGTATACAGCACCTTTCCGGTATATGTTTAGCAACAGAAAATATAGCTCTTTCAAGCATCTGCGGTTTTACAGCGATCATAAATATATCGCTGTTCATTACCATGCTTTCGTCAAACGCAGGGCTATACGAAATATTTTGAGCTGTTGCAAAAGGCTCAGGTAATGGTGATGGCTTAATAACGTGTACGTGTGACAAAGCTCCGCGATCTTGCCACATGCGGAGCATGGCAGAACCCATCTTACCGCACCCTAACAATGTTATTGAAACAGGTTTTATAGAAGGCGTGCCATCGGACAAGGTCAAGTTTACGACTCCCCGACAGTATCCATCATAGCTAAAGACAGAACCTGCGGATCAGTCGGCTGGTGGGAAGACAGTATTTGAAATACGCTTTGATAGCGTTCACACTGAGCAAAGCATATATCAACAATATCTTGAATATTTGTATAAACTGATTCGCCATGACGGTCATGAAAAAGGCATGTATAGCGGAAGCAGGGAACCCGGTCTTCAGACGTAAGCTCAAAATGCCCCATCCACATTGAGCGGTTAACCTGCATAAGAGTTTCGGCAGCTAACGGTAGGTTATGCTTACTAACATTACAGTCGTAATGACACAGTATCTGAAGGGCATCCATATGTTCTTGCCAGATAAAGCATAAACGATAGCTGAAAACAGAGCCGGCGACATCCACCAGAAGCTCTTCATTGTTCATCCTGTCATAAATCCAGTTGTTGTCGTTAAGGACGTCCTCAACACTATCAAGAGGGTTAGACAAAAAACCAGTATCAAAACTTTGTGAAGTTTGGGTCATAAGTGTTTTTTTTCTTTACATTAATGTCCTGTTATATAGCTGAATACAGCAGCCTTCCCGCCTTATAAACAGCCCCCTACACGGTCGGACTCTTAGCACATGCACAAAGCTCCAGCAAGATCTTTTGATTCTTTTGTCTAATATTAATGTGCATGATTTTGTCAGGTTTTTGAGAAACGTTCGTAGATCATTTCATTCTAATATCTTTTCGTTTAAACAAGATTTGTATAGACGACTATTTTAATCTTTTTTTTCTGTTGGTTTAGGGGTATCCATTTAATATGAATTTTATTTCAATCGATATAGATCCGGTAGCCTTTTCTTTGGGGCCTTTGGTTGTGCGGTGGTACGCTCTGGCATACCTCGCAGGTTTTTTATTGGGATGGCGTTATGCTCTTGCGTTCGTAAAAAGCCGCCACACTGAACGCCCTGATTCTGATGATATTGATAATTTATTATCTTGGGCGGTTGTGGGGGTTATTTTAGGTGGCAGGCTAGGATATGTATTATTTTACAATCTTGATTACTATTTGAGCACACCATTAGAAGCCCTTAAGGTTTGGCACGGAGGTATGTCTTTTCATGGCGGAGTTCTAGGGATTATTGTAGCGATGTTCTTTTTCTCAAGACGTCATAAGATCAATGTTTTTTCTTTATCCGATGTGGTTTGTGTTGCTGCGCCAATAGGACTGTTTTTCGGGCGCATCGCCAACTTTATTAATGCTGAGCTGTATGGGAGGGTGACAGACCTCCCATGGGGCGTAATTTTCCCTGAAGCAGGCGAATTACCCAGACACCCCAGCCAACTATATGAAGCACTTGCAGAAGGCGTATTTTTGTTTGTGGTTTTGTATTTTGTCTCTAAAATAAAAAAACTCCCCGAAGGTACATTAAGCGCTTTATTTCTTATATTATATGGTATTACCCGCGGTCTCATTGAATTTGTTCGTGCGCCAGACATGCAAATAGGCTTGATTGGTAATACTATCACACTGGGGCAGGTTCTCAGTATCCCTATGATTTTGATAGGTGTGATTCTGTTACACTTGGCCTGCAAAGGAGTGTTATCAAAAAAGGTGAATGATGGGGAGTAACCCACACATTTTTTTGATTGAACGGATTAAAAAGCAAGGGTAGATAATGTGCTGCCTCCCGATTTAGTAAGAATTAAGGGGACATCGGGAAAAGCAAAATTAACTCCTATGTGGATTCTAAACAAATTTTTATGGTAATCCTGTTATGAGTCAAAACGTTGAATATCTTGTCTCCGATGATTTTACAAACAGCGGCGTTTTCCATGGATTTTTTACCCGTAAGGGAGGGGTAAGCTCAGGGGTATATGAAGGATTAAACTGTGGTCTCGGATCAGAGGACAACATAGATTATGTTTCCGAAAATCGTGGCTACGTTGCCCAAAAAGTTGGTGTAAGTTATGATAGATTATTATCTATATCTCAGGTGCACGGATCTAAGGCGTTCATTGTAGAGGAGCCTTGGCCTGAAGATGAGCGGCCACACGCTGATGCATTAGTTTGCGATAAACCGGGAATAGCAATTAGCATATTAACAGCGGATTGTGCTCCAGTGCTTTTTATGGGGTTTAAGGAAGATGGGTGCCCTGTGATTGGTGCTGCGCACGCTGGATGGCAAGGGGCTTTACATGCTGTAATTGAAAATACACTGGATACCATGAAAAAGCTTGGGGCTAGAAAAGAAAGTTTAAAGGCTTGTGTGGGGCCTTGTATTTCTCAAAAGTCATATGAGGTTGGTAATGATTTTATGTTACCGTTTTTACAAGAAAATGAGAATTCCAAAGACTTTTTTATGTCGAGTCAAAAAGAAGGGCATTTAAATTTCGATTTGTCAGGATATTGTGTTTGGCGCATGGAGCGTTACGGGCTAAAAAAGGTGTTATTACTACCGGAAGACACTTACAAACAGGAGGAAAAGTTTTACAGTTATCGACGGGCAACCCACCGAAACGAAAAAGAATGTGGGCGGCAAATATCTGTGATTTCAATCCTATAAAATATAATGGTTTCAAAGATTAGATATATATAAAATATATAATAGCGAAAATTTCTTGCTTTTTAGGGCTTTTTTTCTATAGTGCGGCTGGTAGTAAAGTTTGTTTAGGGTCATAAAAAATATCAATTAAGGGGAAACGGTACAATGAAATTGATCTCGGGTAATTCTAATATGGTACTTGCAGAGCAAATATCAGCCTATTTGGATGTACCACTAACCCAATGTAATATAAGAAGGTTTTCTGACAAAGAAATTTTTCTTGAAATATTGGAGAATGTTCGCGGCAAGGATACATTTTTTATTCAATCGACATCTTATCCAGCTAACGACCATCTTATGGAGCTTCTGATTGCTATTGATGCACTAAAGCGGGGGTCGGCAAGGAGGATCACAGCTGTCATCCCTTATTTTGGCTATGCTCGTCAAGACAGGAAGACAGGTGGAAGAACCCCGATTTCTGCAAAGCTCGTGGCAAATCTTATAACAGCAGCAGGAGCAGATCGAGTTTTAACCCTTGAGCTCCACGCAGGACAAATTCAAGGGTTTTTTGACATCCCAACAGATAATTTAAGCTCTGCGCCGATTTTTATTCCTTCACTGGAAGAGGAGTTTAATGGAGAAAAGCTTTGCCTTGTCTCTCCTGATGTAGGGGGCGTTGTTCGGGCTCGTTATCTTGCTAAACGTTTGGGGGCAGATCTTGCTATTATTGATAAACGCCGTGAAAAAGCGGGAGTTTCTGAAGTTATGAATGTTATTGGTAAAGTTAAAGGCAAAATCTGCGTTCTTGTCGATGATATTGTTGATTCTGGTGGAACCTTGTGTAACGCTGCCGTCGCTCTTGAAGAAAATGGCGCAAAAGCTGTATATGCATATGTCGTTCACGGTGTATTGTCTGGTCAGGCTATAGAGCGCGTAAAGAACTCGCCCCTTAAAAAACTGGTTATCACAGATAGTATTCAGGCTACTGATGAGATGATGAGCGCACCAAATATTGAACAGCTATCTATAGCACCACTAATTGGTGAAGCTGCCCGAAGAATTAGTGAGGAACGCTCAATTTCTGCATTATTTAAGTAAAATCTTTATCTTCTCTTAAAGGCAGTAAGAATTTTCTTGAAATAACTCCAAATATTTGATTTATGTCTGCAACGAACTTTTTTGAGCAATGCTTGGAGAGGTACGTATTTGTAATCGATCAGCACCCCTGGAGGCTGGTCACAATATAAAGGAAAAAGTTATGGTTAAGAACATCACTTTAGAAGCGGAAAAAAGAGAACGCGCCGGCAAGGGGATTGCTCGTTCACTTCGTCGCGAAGGCCGTATACCAGCGGTTATTTACGGAGACAAAAAATCCCCCATTAATATTTCTCTCGATAGTAACGATATTAATGTTGAATATTACAAAGGGGGAATATTTACGACCCTTTGTGATATTAATATTGGAAAAGACAAGCACATTGTTCTTGCACGAGATGTTCAGCTTCACCCGGTTTCAGATCGTGTTGAACATGTTGATTTCTTGCGTGTAAACAAAAAAACAAAACTTGCTGTGAAAGTGCCGGTTGTGTTTACTGATGAAGATAAGTGCCCGAGCTTGCTACAAAAAGGGACTGTTAACGTTGTGCGCCACACTGTTGAACTTATGTGTAGTGCTATGAACATTCCTGAGCATGTCGAAATTAGTCTTGAAGGAAAAGAGCACGGCGCAGCCATTCACCTTTCTGACATTGTGTTGCCAGAGGGTGCTGAATTGGTTAATAATCCCAGTCTGGCTGTTGCCACGCTTGTACCACCGAAAACAGCTGCCCAGGAAGAAGCTGAAGAAGCTGCCGAAGCTGCTGAAGATGCTGAAGGAGCAGAGATTGTTGAAGATACAAGTGATGAAGAAGCTAAAGAGGAAGAAACGAAAGAAGAATAATTTCGTGCTTGACGAGTGGCTTTGTAACATCTCTAATTTCTTTAATTTTATTAAAAGAGAGCCTTGTAATAAAGGCTCTTCTTCACATCTGGACAAGGAAAAAAGCAATATGTGGCTTTTTGTTGGACTGGGGAATCCCGGCGAACAATACGCAAACAACCGGCATAATGTAGGATTTATGGTGCTTGATGCTATCATAAGCCAAAACGCAGGAGTTTTTTCTGACTATCGTGCGAAATTTCAAGGATATATATCCGAAGGGCGAATAGACTCATGTAAAGTTATACTTCTAAAGCCTCAGACATATATGAACAATTCAGGACAAGCTGTCGGGCTAGCTGCCAAGTTCTATAAAATTGAGTCAAAGAACATTGTTGTGTTTCATGATGATCTGGATATCGAAACTGGTACTGTTCGTGTAAAACAGGGCGGAGGAACAGCAGGTCATAATGGGTTGAAATCAATTCAGGCGCATATAGGGAGCGCAGATTTCTGGAGGGTGCGTATCGGAATTGGGCGTCCGCAATATAAGGGACAGGTTAGCAATTATGTCCTTAGTGATTTTTCCAAGGAAAAAAGCAAGCTTATGGAACCAATTATAGATTTCATGGGAGATAAAGCTGGGGTAATTATTAAAGAAGATCCAAAGGCTTATCAGGGTTTGATAAAAGAGTACCTTAATGGCATATCTGTGTAGTGTGCCTAAAAATAAATACGATCCAAACATACTTATAATTTAGATAAAGGAATAAATGATGGGGTTTAATTGTGGGATAGTCGGTTTGCCGAATGTAGGTAAGTCGACTTTGTTTAATGCATTAACAGCAACCGCTGCGGCGCAGGCAGAAAATTTTCCATTTTGTACAATCGAACCAAATGTTGGGCGCGTCGCTGTTCCGGACGATCGTTTGGAGAATATTGCCAAAATGGCCAAGTCTGCCAATATTATTCCTGCCCAACTCGAGTTTGTTGATATTGCAGGACTTGTAAAAGGCGCATCTCAAGGGGAAGGGCTGGGAAATAAGTTTTTATCTAATATCCGTCAGACCGACGCTATTATTCACGTAGTGCGGTGTTTTGATAGTGAAGATATACACCATGTTGAAGGTTCAGTTGACCCCCTGCGAGATATTGAGACTATTGACACGGAATTGATGCTGGCGGATATGGAAAGCGCAGCAAAACAACTGGAAAGTCTAAAGAAAAAAGCGCGCTCCAACGATAAAGAAATTATGGCACAGGCAGCCCATATGGAGCGTATAAAGAACGCATTGGATGAAGGCAAGCCGGTGCGTAGCGTCGAAATCACTGGTGAAGAGGAAGAAAGATGGCTTAAAAGCTCGCAATTTATTACATCAAAACCAGTTCTATATGTGTGTAATGTCCCAGAGGGAGAGGCTGCCAATGGGAACGAATATTCTGCAAAGGTACATAAACTGGCAGAGAAACAAGGGGCTCAGGTGGTTAATATATGCGCTTCGATTGAATCGGAAATTGCACAGCTTGACACAGATGAAGAGAAAACCGAATTTCTAGAAACTTTGGGGTTAAAAGAGCCGGGGTTAAACCGCATTATTCGCGCAGGTTATGAACTATTATCACTCCATACATATTTCACAGCCGGGCCAAAAGAGGCACGCGCATGGACAATTCCTATTGGAGCGAAAGCACCTCAGGCTGCGGGAGTTATTCACAGTGATTTTGAAAGAGGCTTTATCCGCGCCGAAACCATTTCATATGATGACTTTGTAGCTTTTGGAGGGGAACAGGGCGCCAAAGACAAAGGCAAAATGCGTCAGGAGGGAAAAGAGTACATTGTCGCCGACGGTGATATAATTTTGTTCCGGTTTAACGTCTGAAAAATAAGTTAAATTTTTAACTATTTTACAGTTATGCCCCTAGCTTCTTACCAGAGTTTCATAAGCTTCACGTAATTTACGGGTAAAAGGGCCAACCGTGTAGGTATAGTTGTCAATCTTCCCTACAGCGGTCACTTCTGCAGCAGTTCCTGTAAGGAAAATTTCTTCAAAAGAACCAAGCTCCTCCGGCATCACGTGACGTACTTCAACTGGAATATTATGCTCTTCTGCTAATTCCAGTATTGTCTGTCGGGTAATCCCATTTAAAAAGTTATCAGGTGTAGGTGTAATCAAAGTACCATCTTTTATTGCAAAAAAATTTGCACCTGTAGATTCGGAAACATATCCCCGGTAATCCAAAAATAGTGCATCGTCATAACCTTCTCTTTCAACTTTATGTTTTGAAAGTGTAGCAATCATGTAAAGCCCCGCGGCTTTGCTGTCTACAGGAGCACATTCTGCAGGAGGGCGGCGCCATTGTGCAGTTTTTAGAGTTATTCCTTTATCTCGTTTTTTTGCATCGAAATACGTCCCCCATTTCCATGCCGCTATGGCTAAATGTGTTTTTGTGGCCTGAGCTGAAATCGCCATTTGTTCGCTGCCACGCCATGCAACCGGACGGATATAGGCATCTGTGAGACCGTTTTTTTGACAAATTTCATATTTGATCTCATCAAGTTCTGAAGGACTGATAGGGATTTCCATGTCCAAAATTCTGGCTGAATTATGCAAGCGTTCGGAGTGTTGGTTACATTTAAAAATTTTGCCGTTATACATGCGCTCTCCCTCAAATACAGAGCTTCCATAATGCATACCATGGCTGAGTACGTGTACTTTTGCCTCTTTCCATGGGACAATTTCGCCATCTATCCATATATAGCCATCACGTTTATCAAATGGAGTATCAGCAGTCATTATGTCAGACCTTTCTTTGTCTATCTCACCTCTGCAGTTTTATTAATATTTATCCTGCTATCTTTTGTCGAGAATAAATGTATCTTTGATAGGAATATTTTTTCTGATAAAACGAGTATATTGAAGCTTTCACAGCATAGTTAGAAGATGGATCTGGAAAAAAAAGCAAGCAAGGATCATATTCTTGTTATTGACGATGATAAGCGTATATGTGAACTGGTTTCGCGATACTTGCGAGACCACGATTATGTGGTTTTAAGTGCAGGAAACGCCGATAAAGCACATGAAAAAATAGAAAATTTTGAGTTTGATGCGCTTATTGTTGATGTAATGATGCCCGGCCAAACCGGGCTTGAGTTTACACAGGCGATCAGATCTAAAGGTAATAAAACACCAATATTGCTTCTTACAGCATTAGGAGAAGTTGAAGATAGAATATCAGGTTTTGAAGCAGGCGCGGATGATTATTTGCCTAAACCATTTGAACCAAAAGAGATGGTGCTGAGATTGGAATCTATATTGCGCCGTACACGACAGAATACAAAAGAACATAAAGGATATCAAATTGGAAAATGGTATTTTGACCCATGCTATGATGAACTTCGCAATACAAAAGAAGACAGCGAAATTAAACTAACGTCTGTAGAGGCGAATTTGCTGCGCGCTTTGGCTGAGAGTGCAGGGCAGCCGGTAAGCCGTGATGATTTGGCTGAACGCTGTGACATTGATGCAGGAGAAAGAACAATCGATGTGCAGGTTACTCGTCTTAGACGAAAGATTGAGCAAAACACAAAAATTCCTAAATACTTGCAAACTGTGCGCGGTAAGGGGTATTTGCTGCGCGCTGAGCAGGTGTAGTATTAGTACTGAAAATGTGAATAGATTATGAGCAAAGAAAAAACAGATAATAAACATAATTCAGAGCATAACGAAGTAAGGTATGCCAAAAGAAAACGAAGGGGATTAATCAAACGGTTCTTGCCACAGACATTATTTTTTCGCTCTATATTAATTTTAGTTGTTCCAATCTTTCTTATTCAAATAATTGTTACTACAGTATTTTTTGACAGACATTGGAGCAAGGTCACGTCCAGACTTGCTTTTGCAGTTTCAGGGGAGATTTATTTATTAGTCAACAGCGTTGAAAAAGATAATGCTATTGTAGATATGGAACAAAATGTATTGGCAAATATTATGGCCAGTAAGCTTGATATACTTGCTACATATGAGCCTGGGAAAAGTCTGGCAGACATACAACCGCTCATAAAACCATCAGTTTTTGGTTGGGATGCAATGATTAAAGGAACTCTGGATAAAGAGCTAAAGCAAAAACTTAACAAACCTTACACAATTAGCGTAGATTTTAGAGAAAAGTGGGTTAGCATCAGCATACAACTTGCAGATGGTGTTCTTAACATTGATGTTCCTCAAAGACGTTTATTTTCATCTACAACCTACATATTCTTACTTTGGATGTTTGCTGCTTCCACAGTCCTTTTGATTATTGCTGTTTTGTTTATGCGCAATCAGATACGGCCCATAAGGCGTCTGGCTATTGCTGCGGAACATTTAGGAAAAGGCAGAGATGTCCACAATTTCAAAACAGAAGGTGCAAAAGAAGTACGTCAGGCGGGGCAAGCTTTTGTTGAAATGAAAGAACGTATTCAAAGGCAAATCTCACAACGTACAGAGATGTTGGCTGGAGTGTCTCATGATCTAAGAACGCCGCTTACTCGCTTAAAATTACAAGTAGCGATGATGGGGGATAATCCGGATATCTTTGAAATGAAAAAAGATATTAACGACATGGAAAAGATGATAGATGGTTACTTGAATTTTGTGCGTGGAGAGGGAAGAGAAAAGTCTGCGCGGACATCTCTGGACGATTTACTTAAGGACATTACACTTACAGCCAAACGTCAGGGATGTTCGGTGGATCTTGATCTTAACGGAATAAGTGTTACTCCTGTGCTGCGTCCGGTAGCTTTTAAGCGGTGTCTGTCAAATATCACCGGAAATGCTATGAAGTACGCCACGCATATATGGATCACGCTGGAAAAAAGATCTGAAAAGAGCGTTGAAATTATTATTGAAGACAATGGCCCAGGTATAGATGAAAATAAAATGGATGATGTTTTTCGGCCATTTTATCGAGTGGATAGCTCACGCAATCAGGAAACAGTCGGAGTTGGGCTGGGGCTACCCATAGCTATGGACATTATTCATGCTCATGGCGGTGAAATCTGGTTACAAAAAAGCCCCCGTGGGGGCTTGGCTGTTCATATATATCTTCCAGTATAGTAGCAAACTTTGCACTAGGAAGCATTGCTAACTTTTTGCTGCACACCGTGCATTTCATTTAGGCTCTGTTTAGCGCTATCTCTAAGAATATTATTTGTTTCAGTGCTGGATTTTCTGATTAATTCAGATATCTCATTAACGCTTGCCAATGTTGTCTCGTAGCTCCGCTGGATATTTTCAGCACCCATTATTAGCGCAGCTTTAGGATCCGGGTTTTGCATCATATCATTGGCCATTGTGGTTGTTTTCTCCATAATCTGAGAAAAAATGTTTTGTTGATGTGACGCAATCTTTTGGATGCTTTCCAATGAAGATTGTTGCACTTTCCCAATAGAGCGCATGTTATCTACTTGAATATCTACAAGATTACGGAAAACATCCGGCATACCGTTATATTTACTCATTAAACTAAAAAACGTGTCATTGGAAAAAGGTGGTATAAAACTATCGTTATTTGACATCATGTGCCTCAATTAAGTGTTAAAATTTATGCTGCACCTCAGAAGTTATTATTTTTGTGCACGTGTCGTCAAGCGTAAAGAGAACGTATTCATTAATATTCACTGGAGAAATGTATATTATAGGTATTCCATCATTGTTATAAGCATCAGGTACGTTATACTCAGTTAATAAAATGCTATATAGACATAGTGTATTGGTAACGTATTTTATCTCTGGAGAACCTAGAGAGAGGTTATGGGAGCAATAAATCCAAAGGATACAAAGAGTAATAATAACAAGAGAGTGATGTGGTTAACATCAGGCCTTGCGCAAGCTATGGTTCTTTTGAATGGACTTATCATCACAATTACCGCTTTTCTCGTCTTTAGCTATTTTATTAGTGGAATGTCTACCGAGGAATACAAACGTACTTCCGACGAAGCCGGACGCGCCCTGGTCGAGGGCATATCCAGTCTGGAAAATTCTATGCGAGTTATTTCCAGTATTATTGAGTTATCGGAAAGCCAGGATCACGATTTTTTAATCTCTAATATACGCCGTAATATAAAAGAGCTTAATCATTTCGATCAACTCATATGGATATATGAGCAAAAACCAGGGATGTGGAAATTCTGGACTATACTAGAAGGAAAAAGCAATACGGTAACTCAAGCAAAATACCGGCTTGTTCCTAATGAGCACTTTATCAATAGCTTGGTACGAGATGGAATGTTTGATAGCGATGAAATGCGAATTGTATCAAATTTTGAAGGGATGGACTATTATCAGGAAAACGATGATCCCAGTACCATGGTGCGTTCTTTTTCTTTTATAAAACCCATCAAGGGCAACAATATGGGAAGAGGGGTATTAATAGGAGTTAGTCGTGCGGCACTACTGTTTGATCAAAACATCATTTCTGCGGAAAGGTCTGTGTTAAGAATCACTATTCGTGATGCTGAATCTGATCAGCGGCTGTATCACATGATGCGCAATACCAAAGCTCAATCAGATGAAAATAAAAACCTGCAGCAACAATACAGTTTTTTTGTTGCTGACAGGCAATGGGATATTATTCTGGAATTTGCCAAGAAGAAAAATGTTTTATTGCTGGAAAAAATACCTTACATCATTCTTTTCTTTGGCCTTGTTTTAACTTTTATAGGAACACTTTTTGTTCGCAATAATAACAGGCAGGCTCAAAAACTTGCCGAGATTAACCGTAGACTTGAGCAGAAGAACTATGAACTGCAATCAGAAATATATGAACGTTCGCGCCTGAATGAGGCTCTGGCTCTTGCCGAGCGAGATAACCGTGCCATCATTGATGCCGTGAGCGATATTATTTTCGAAACTGATATCGAGGGAACAGTTTTATTTTTAAGCGCAGCTTGGCAGCATATTACAGGGTTTGAAATAGAGCGCTCACGAGGAAGTAATTTATTTTCAATGCTTCACTTGCAGGATCAGGAAAAACAGCGCAACGATTTTGAGATGCTGATTAGAGGACAAAAAACAGCTTATCGTGCTTTTACAAGATTACGTATATCTGATGGTACTTTCAGAGCTGTTGAGTTGGCAGTGTCCATGATTCGTCAGGACGAAAATAAAAACCTGCGTGTAGTCGGTACGATAACTGATGTTGAAGAGCGCAGGCGTGCGGAGCGAGCTTTGGCCGAGGCAGAAAAAAAGTATCGCGCAATTGTTGAGAATGCAGCGGGAGGCTTATATCAGCTTACACCTGAAGGCATGTATCTAAGTGCTAACCCTGCTATGGCTAGAATTCTTGGATACACCACCCCCGAGGAAATGTTGCGGGCGATCAAGAATGCTAACGGCATGGTTTATCCAGATATAGAGGCACGTAAGTCATTTATTCAGACTCTGGTTACGCAAGAACAGATTTTTGGGTATGAAACACAAATTGTAAGGAATGATGGGGAAAGAATTTGGGTGCGTGAGAATGTTCGGGTGGTTAAAGATGAACAGCAAAACGTCATGTATTTTGAAGGATCCATGGAGGATATTACCAAGCGCAAAGAAGCAGATATTGCCTTGATGGAAGCCAAGATACAATCTGATATGGCCAGTCGTGCGAAGTCCGAGTTTATCGCAAATATGAGCCATGAACTCAGAACACCGCTTAATGCTATTATTGGTTTTTCTGATATCATGATTAGAGAAGTTATGGGTTCATTAGGCCACGATACATATAAAGAATATGCAGAAGATATCAATAAGAGCGGGAAGGGGTTGCTAAAAATTATTAATGAAATTCTTGATATTTCAAAGATTGAGACGGGCAGTCATTCTCTTAATGAGAGTGAGTTTGCATTCGAAGAAATTGTCCAATCAACCGTTGAATTGCATAATTCTCGCCTTAAAGAAAAAGATATTTCCCTTCTTAATCACTGCACAAATTTGCCGAGATTAATAGGAGAAGAGCTTTCTATAAAACAAGTGATAGGAAATATTTATTCGAATGCAATTAAGTATACACCAAATGGTGGACGTATTACTTTATTTACCAATTACGATACTGATGGAATATTCAGATTTTCTATCACCGATACAGGCGTAGGAATGAACTCTAATGAAATCAAAAAAGCCCTTTCACCGTTTGGGCAGCTTGATAATGCGCTGGATAGGTCTTCATCGGGAGTGGGTCTGGGGCTTTCGCTTTCCAAGGCGATAATGGATGTTCATGATGGTAATATAGAAATATTGTCTGAAAAATCTATCGGAACAACAGTAACAATTATTTTTCCCGCCAATCGCGTTTATAAGAATGAAAATAATAATACTGAGGAGCAAGATGTACTATGGCAGGGAGAAGACGTATAAGGCTAATACATTAATATTTCATCCGTAAAATCTGATTCTAAATCAAGCACTTGTTTTGCGATATCATAGGAAAAGCCTGCCCGGGCGAAAATTCCTAGAGCTTTTTTAGTATCTTGTTCCTTTTTCCCCACATGGTAGGGACCTATTTTTTTCTTACTCGCCAGCTTTAAAGCAGCAGCAAACTCCGCATTTTCAAACGTTTCGTGAGAGAGCAAATCAATTTTTTCAAGAGTTTTCTGTGACTGCTCGGATAAAATACCCTTGTGATGCATTTTTACCTGTATAGCCCTCCGGGAGAGGCCTTTACGCCGCATCGAAGATGCAATAGCTTTGGCGTATACTTCGTCATTGAGAAGGCCACAGGCCTCAAACTTATCAGCCAGATCATCCACCATTTTTGCACAAGATTCGTAGTCTTGATCTTTATGATGCATGCAAGAACGCTTAACCTTTCGAAGCATTACCTCCTTAAAATGGGCTTTACTGGCAGCAAAACGCTCAAGATAATATAATCCCGAATTATGTAGATAAGTTGGAGTAATCTTTTTCGGGATCTTTTTGCGCCCGATATTTCCTTTTTCAGGCTTGTTCTTTGAATTTTCTACTTTATTGTTAAACATAGTCCTAAATAATCTGTTTGGGTGACATAAAGAGATGTTACCTAAAATTTGCCGAGGCTATAAGTATAAATTAACATTGTTTTTGTAAAAATGATTAGCGACAACTACATACAAACCTTTCAATTAGAAAGCTCATCGATTAGAGGTCGAATTATTCGACTGGGCAGCGAACTTGAAGATATTCTAACCGCGCATAATTATCCTGATTCTATAGCAAACCTAACGGCGGAAACAATAACGCTATGTGCGTTGCTTTCGGCTATGCTCAAATATGATGGCATTTTTACATTACAGGCGCAAGGCGATGGTCAGGTCAAAATGGTGGTATCTGATACAACAAGTCAAGGCATAATACGCGGCTGCGCTTCATATAATAAAGAAGGCTTCATAGAAGGAGAAATAGAAGTAAACGCGCTGTCCTACATTAAATATTTGGGAAAGGCACACCTTGCATTCACTGTTGATCAAGGGAAAAATACTGAGCGTTATCAAGGTATTGTTGAACTAAAAGGTAAAAATATGAGTGAGTGTGTACAGCACTATTTTATACAATCTGAACAAATAGATACCGGCATAAGGATGGCTATAGGTAAATTTGAAGGGAAGTGGCGTGCCGGAGCGATTATGTTGCAACAAATGCCAGAAGATCATGACATCAAAAGTATGGATAAAAACAATACGCATGAAGATGATTGGCGTAGAGCAATGACATTGCAAGAGAGCTGTAAAGACAAAGAACTGCTTTCACCTGATTTAGACGGAGATGACCTTCTCTTTCGTTTATTCCATGACGAAGGCGTTCGTGTTTATGAGCGCAAGGAGCTTTCACGCGGGTGTCGCTGCGATCACAAGAGAGTAGAAGGCATTTTGCAAGGGATGTCTGCTGATGATATTGAGCACATGGCAGTTGAAGAAAAGATAGAGATAACCTGTGAATTTTGTAACAAGACTTATACCTTTGAAAAAGATAGTTTTTTGCGTAAGATAGAAAAATAAGCCAAAATGTGTTTTTTAAGGAGCAATAAAATGAAATCTGCAGTGATCGTAACAAGCATATTATTGCTGGGTGGGTGTGTATCAGGAAAGAATGGCGACCCTTTACCGCAAATAACTTTCGATCATGTAAAGCCTTATCCCATTTATGTAGCTTCATATGAGCCAGTGGGACTGGAACAGGGGTTGTCGCCTGAACGGCCAATTGGCTTTTCTGTAGATCCAGAAAGAATTGTTCTTGATTATCTTAATAGCCGCTTCGAGTCCGCAGGATATCAAGGTAAACTAGTTGCAACGATAAGATCAGTTGAAATTGATCATAAGCGCATAGATTCCGATAATGCTGTTGGCGCGTTTATAGGCCTTGATCAAAAAGATCATTACCGCGTGAGTGTGGTTGTTGATCTAAGTGCTCATGGTGCGCAAGGGCTTGATTGGCAAAAACAAAGTCTAACTGTATACAGGGATATATACATTTCCGAACATGTGTCTTTGGTCGAGCGGGAAAAATTGGAAATGCGGGCTATGGATCACATGATTGATGATTTGGACATTGCTTTACGAAAAATATTAAAAGACAAATTTGGCATTTTAAGATCAAAATGAGGTGCGCCCCATAAGAAACACACCTCATAAAATTTTTACATACTGTCGATCAGTTCGCGGTTAACGGAAGGAGATATTAACCCGACGGTTAGCTGGCTCACGAACATTATCCAATGTATCGACAAGCAACTCTTCTTCACCGCTGCTCTCGACAACCATCAGGTTTTCACTTACGCCTCGTTCAACCAAAGCTTCCCGTACAGCATTTGCACGTTTAAAAGCAAGACGTTTGTTGTATTCCTTACTACCTGATGTGTCGGCGTGTCCGTCAATAATCATCTGTGAAGGTGGGTTTTTAGCCACTTCCTCGGCAATCGCATCCAGAACATTTTTCGCTCCTGAGCTAAGCTCAGATGCGTCCCAGTTAAAGAACACAAGATACATAGCTTCTTCAGGTATCATAGGTGGAGGTTCTACAGGCTCTGGAGCAGGAGGAGGAGTTTGTTGTACAAGCCCCTCAAGTTCGGCAACAGAATTCAAGAAGTCGCTCTTGCATTCAACAGCATCTTCAATAACCCAGTGCTCTTCTTGAGACTCAATCCAACAGTCATATTTAGCTTGCGCTAAAGCTGCCGTAGAAGGAGCAATTTCTCGGCCACCAAGATCGAATGTTATAATAAGACGCCCACGTGCAGCGGCCAATTCTTTGATGTGCCGCTCACTTAAATTCCAGTCGGTTACGGGTTCCGGCATAACGGCCTCACCTGCTGCGGCTGCTAAACCTTTGCGCGCAAAGTGCAAAGCATCCGGATAATCCATCATCTTATCCAGTTGTTCATTTGCAAAGGATCTGTATTCTCCGGCTAGAGCCTGAGTGAAGGGGCTTCCTACGGGCTGCGCTTTATTAAGCGCTTCCACTTCACTATAGGTGTCATACATAGTACATCCACCAATGGCCAAAAAGCCAGTTGCCAGAACAAGATTACGCACGGATTTCATATTTCTGCTCCCTAATATAGTAACGCATCGTCTCAGTATTATCGGTTTTTCTATTCCAAAAAACAACAGACAAACCAATATTTTGATTCTTAATCAACACATTAATTATGTATCCTTAGAAACATATATTGTAAAGTTTAGTTTAGTTTTTTTAGGTTTTTTGTTGGTTATAAGCACATTTTAGTAGATTGTTGTACGAAAATCTTGAATATACAGGGATATC
The DNA here is from genome assembly GCA_018399685.1 of Alphaproteobacteria bacterium. Taxonomy (GTDB): domain Bacteria; phylum Pseudomonadota; class Alphaproteobacteria; order Micavibrionales; family Micavibrionaceae; genus UBA1672. The sequence goes on from JAGYOK010000002.1 coordinate 18,616, forward strand.
TAAATGTTTTAAAATTTTCATTGTTTATAGCTCAGAATTAATCAAGGACAACCCAGCCTTGATTAATGTAGTTAAATGAGGCTTATTATCAAGGTCTTAATTATTATTAATCTAAAGTCAGGATATTATCCCCCATGCGTGCCGAAACAGAATCTTTTATCTCGAACATTAATGAAACGCTCTCACTTTTACGGAGGCGTCTTTGACTGGGATAATGCCCTGTTAAGACTGGACGAAATCAACGTTCTTAGCGAAGACCCTGAATTATGGTCTAACGCGTCACGAGCTCAAAAGCTCATGAGTGAACGCACCTATTTGGAAAAAAATATCACAGAGATAAGTGAAATAGAGTCTTCTATAAAGGATTATCTGGATCTTATAAAAATGGCCGAGGATGAGGGGGACAACGAAATACTTCAAGAAACGGAAGGAGCCATTGAGGCATTAAGTAAAAAAGTAGAGCGTTTACGCATCGAGAGCCTCCTTTCTGGCGAGGTTGATGGTAATGATGCCTATCTTCAGGTTAATGCCGGAGCTGGCGGCACAGAAGCCCAGGACTGGGCAGAAATGATATTGCGCATGTATATGCGATGGGCTGATAGCAAAGGCTACAAATATGAGTTTCTAGAGAGAAGCGGAGGTGATGGTGCAGGAATAAAATCTGCAACTATCAAAATCAACGGATATCAGGCTTATGGATGGCTTAAAACAGAAACCGGCGTGCATCGATTGGTAAGGATTTCCCCGTTTGATTCAAACGCACGCCGTCACACAAGCTTTGCGTCTGTATCAGTTTCTCCGGTAATTAATGATACCATCCATATAGAGGTGGAAGACAAAGACCTGCGTATAGATACATATCGTTCAAGTGGCGCTGGCGGCCAGCATGTCAACAAGACTGATAGTGCAGTTCGTATTACGCATATCCCAAGCGGTGTCGTGGCAGCATGCCAAAATAACCGGTCACAACACCAGAATAAAGCTCAGGCAATGGATATTCTTAAAGGGAAACTTTATGAAATTGAGCTCAATAAACGCGCTGAGGAGCAGGCGCAAATACATGGGGAGAAGGGGGATATTGGCTGGGGGTACCAAATACGTTCGTATGTTTTACACCCGTACCAGATGGTAAAGGACTTGCGTACTAACGTTGAAACAACGCAAAGCCAGGCTGTTCTGGATGGAGATTTGGACAGATTTCTTGAAGCATCTCTGGCACATAGTGCCGAATCTTAAGAGAAATGTTTAGATAAAGTATAAAAAGACATAATTTTTTCATCGCTTTTAATAGGCGTTTTGTGTAAAAATGCCTGAAATATAAACTATCTCTTTGAACGAGGATCGATTTTTCTTGTGTTTCTTGGTTTAACATAATAACATACCCCACTAATTACTATGGCAATAAAACTAGGAATAGACCTGTGCGTAAGATTATAGCTTCTGTTACTTTTTTGGTGTGCTTGACAAGTTCCGCTTCCGCCATGGATATGCGTGGTAATGGTTGGAATCATTTTCTGGAGCAGAATTCATTAAAGCAAAAAATTGGCTGGGACCAAAAAAATCTGGATATACAGACACGTAGTGCCGGGTCATTAATAGCAAGAATTAAGAAGCTCGAAACCGAGAATGAGCAACTGCGAAATAGTATTAGCCTAATTCGTGACGGAAAGACCTCTTACGGTAAACCAGCCCCGGATCCCCGTATCCAAGGATTAATTGACGAAAACAAGCGCTTATCCGCGCAACTGGAAAAAAGCAGGATTAGCCAATCTTCAACAGGGTTTTATGTTCAGCAGATTAATACCTTAAAAACAGAGAACCAAAAATTAAGCCGAAAGATTGAAGAACTTAGTGTGAGCGCCGATGCCAGCATAGGTGTTGGTGGTGGTATAATGGACGATACTTCTGTCTTGAAGGCATACATGGAAGAGAACAATCTTTTGAAAGAGGCGTTGAACCAGCGTGGTAATGGCGCTGAGCGTATTGTTATGCTTCAACAACAAATCGAAGATTTGAAAGCTGAAAACCAAGAATTTAAGTTAAAAGATGTTTCTGCCAATAGTGGCGATGTTTTGGGATCAGGCGCAGAGCTTGCCAGAAAAGAAGCTGAAATAGCATCACTTAAAAAAGATCTTGTTGAAGCGCAGGAAAAAAACAGAGAATTAAATTCCAGACTTGATCTGGCTTCGATAAGTGCAGCAGCCGGTTCTTCAGATAAAGATATTGAGGCATTGCGCCAACAAAATGAAAGTTTGAGAGAAACAATCAAAGCGCAGAGCGAAACATTGCGGGCTGCGGACAACGCTGCAAAAACAGCGGAAAGACTTTTGACAGAGAATGCAACTCTGCAAAACAAGCTTGACCGTGCCAAAATTTCAAGTTCCACGGACAGCAGAACAGTTCAGGAAATGGTAATGCGCATTAAAACTCTTGAAGAAGATGTTGCACAGCGTGATTTATATATAAAAAAGATGTTAGCTGCAAAATCTCAAGAGTTGGCCGAGTTGTCAAATAGTTCCACGCCAAACGCCGCAGGTCACGTTGCTTCTTTACGTGAGAAAAATTCGGCTCTTGCTTTTGCTTTGGATAAAGAAAAAGAGAGCAATATCGCGTATCGCAGAAAAATCTCCGAATATCAAAAAGAGATCGAGCGCATTAGGGAATTGGAACAAGCCTCTTCATCAGGAGTGCACAGAGCGAGTATTTTCGAACGCCATGTTAAAAATCTTGAGCAAAAAAACAAGCAGGCAGAGAACACCGTTACATCTCTAAAACTAGAGAATCAGGAGCTAAAAGCTCGGCTTGAGCTTATGGCCGATAACGCTGGGGATTTGGATAATATACAGCCTGCATTAGGAGGAAATCCAGCAAGTTCCGCACCCTTATCAGAAGATAAAGAAGCAAATTTCTTTGATGAGCAATACCCGCCTACTGAGCGCATATTACCTGTACTTGACGAAAACGAAGATGGAGCAAGAGCATTAATCGATGACGGAATTAATGAAGCTTTAGAAGATCGTCTGGCTGTAAATAATGAATATGCAGACCCCGAAAAATTATTAGCAACAGAACTCACACCTTTAGCTGAAAGCATAAGCCGCTAATACCAAATATCTTTTGATTTGTTTGTCGTCCAACAAAAAGGGCCGTGACACATGTCATAGCCCTTATTCATTATAACACCATAAAGCCACGTACGGGGGCTCTTTTTTGTACAGGCAAGAGGGATGTTAACTTTTATTCTTTATCACTGCCCATGTAATTAGCCATATTGAAAGGTGGCATCATCTTTATGGCGCGCTCAAACATTTCCATGTTTTTACGTGCAATCTCTTCGAAGTTAACAGTTTGTGGAAACATGTTTTCCATGCCAGCCATACCCATACCCTCGAAAGATTTTGTGAACTGTTCCTGCCATTTTTCCTGATTTTGCTTGAACACGTTCATCGTTTGCTCAAGATAACTAGGAACCATAGCCTGAACATTGTTGCCATAAAAGCTGATCAAGGTACGCATGAAATCAGTTGGCAGCAGTGTTTCATCATCAGACTCTTGGTCTGCGATGATTTGTGTTAAAACACTACGGGTAATGTCTTTTCCAGTTTTTGCTTCAAGAACGACAAAATTATGCCCTTCCTGAACCATCTCGCACAGATCTTCGAGCGTAACGTAGCTGCTCCGACCTGTATCATATAAACGACGATTGGCATATTTCTTTATGACTGTCGCCTCGTCTTTGCTATTCTTAGCCTTGACCATTGTTGCACCTATTTTTTGTTAAATGTATATACAGAGTAATTGCTATTATGCACAAAAAATATAAAAAGAAAAGTACTGTGTGGAAAAAGTGCAATATTTTTTCATGCTGCAATATTATGGCAATAGTTTTTAATAAGGTTGAAGGTATTATTTTATGCGCGAAGGACCACACCCATTATCGGTATATTTAGGGTTAGCTGCTGCAAATGCTAAAGGTGTTCAAGAATTTGTTATGCAGGGAGCTGCTGGCTATTCACAAGACGAACTAACCAAGATGGTTTGCGGCATACAAAAGTATCAAAATTTCAGATATCATCAAGAGCGTCTGAAGACGCAAAAAGTGTGGCAGGATGGAACTGTAAGCATATTAATGCCTGATGAAAATATTATTTCTCTCGAAGCTCCTGTATCTGCACCGTTGCTGCTTATCCCTTCGCTAATAAACAAAGCTTATATTTTTGATTTAGCGCAAGAAAGATCTTTTTTAAGATGGATGAATGACAAGGGTATCCCAACATACTTGCTGGACTGGGGTGATCTTGCTGCTGAAGGAGAAGGAAACAGCTTATTATCAACATCCCAACTTTTACGAACAAAGATGTGCAAAGCCATAGAATTTATTTCAAAAAGACACGAATGTAAAATAGATGTACTAGGTTATTGTATGGGAGGAACTTTACTTGCCGGATGCCTTCATATTGTGCGCGAATCTTTGCGCAAGACGGTTTTTCTTGCAGCGCCGTGGGATTTTCACGCGAAGGGAGTTTCCACCAATACAGAAACCCAAATGAGTGTTGCAGACAAAGAACATCAAGAGCTTGTAGAAATGGTGCGTAATTGGGCGCCGATTGTTTTACCAATTATTGAGAAAAAGGGATATTTGCCTAAAGAGAACACCCAAAGTCTGTTCGCTGCACTTGGTGCACGCAGTGCGGTACACAAATTCATCAAATTTGTTTCAATGCAGGGTGATTCGCCAGAGACAAGGTTATTCGTGAGTGCTGAAGACTGGCTTAATGATGGTGTGGATCTACCCGGACGCATTGCACGCGAATGTATTCAAGGATGGTTTTTGGACAATGAACCCGCAAGCGGCTCTTGGTATGTCGATGATCAGCGTATTAATCCAGAGAAATTTAATCTTCCATCACTCGTTGTCGCTGCGCGAAAAGACAGCCTCGTGCCTTTTTCTAATGCATCAGCGTTGTATGAGCAGATACCACAAGTCTATCGCCATATGATAGCACCTGATGTTGGACACGTAGGCTTAATCGTGGGCAGAAATGCGATAAAGGAAGTATGGCAACCATTGCATCATTGGTTATGCGAATAAGCCTTGCTGCATAGTATAGTAGGTGGTTTTTGGGTATAACCCGCCGATGTCGCCTTCGCGGGGTTGATATATTCACATAGAGATATAAGCTGACCCCCGACGCCTGAATTATAGATTCGGGCGCAAAAAACGTGAGCCTGTATGGCTAAATATTAATAGTAATTTTGAAGGATGGAATAAAAATGACAGATCCAGTGGTAATTGTTGCAGCGAAAAGAACTGCGATCGGAAATTTGGGCGGAGGACTTTCCTCTCTTCCCGCTCATGAACTGGGAGCCTGCGTTATTGACGCAGTAATGAAAGATGCAGGGTTGAAAGGCGCTGATGTAGATGAAGTATTGATGGGGCAGGTATTAACTGCAGGCTGTGGACAGAATCCTGCTCGTCAGGCTTCAATTAAAGCCGGTATCCCTGTTGAAAAAACGGCCATGACAATCAATCAGGTTTGCGGATCCGGTTTGCGTACAATCGCTTTGGGGATGCAAGGTATACTGAGTGGAGATGTAGACATTGTTGTTGCAGGTGGTCAGGAAAATATGACAGCAGCACCTCATGTAATGCATCTGCGCGAGGCGGTTAAATTCGGTGATGCCAAGATGCAGGACTCAATGATACTTGATGGTCTTTGGGAAATATACAATGGTTATCATATGGGCATTACTGCAGAGAATATTGTCGAGAAGTTTGGCATAACTCGCGAAGAGCAGGACGCTTTGGCGGCTATTTCTCAGAACCGTGCAGAAAAAGCCATTAACGAAGGTCGTTTCAAAGATGAGATCGTTCCGGTAGAAGTCCCATCTCGCAAGGAAACTATTATATTTGATAAAGACGAGTTCCCACGTGCAGGTGTAACCATAGAAGGACTTGCAAAAATGCGTCCAGCTTTCAAAAAAGACGGAACGGTTACAGCAGCAAACGCATCCGGTATTAACGATGGTGCAGCAGCAGTTGTTTTGATGCGTGAGAGCGAGGCTAAGAAAAGAGGTCTTGAAATAATGGCAACCATTAAATCATGGGCAACACGTGGTGTTGAACCAGATGTTATGGGAACAGGACCAATCCCTGCAACAAAGGCAGCTTTAGAGAAAGCTGGCTGGAGTGTTGATGATCTTGATCTTATCGAGGCTAACGAAGCCTTCGCTGCGCAAGCAGCTTGCGTTGCAAAAGAGCTTAACTTTGATATGGATAAAGTTAATGTTAATGGCGGAGCCATCGCCCTTGGTCACCCAATCGGTGCGTCGGGAACACGTATTTTAGTTACTCTGTTGCATGAAATGAAGAAGCGCGATGCAAAAAAAGGCCTTGCAACACTTTGTATTGGTGGTGGTATGGGTATTGCTCTTTGCGTAGAGCGCTAGGCTTCAACGCAATAAATAGCCATAAATAATAATGTTGCGTCCGAATATTGCATTCGGGCGCATTTCTTTTGGAAAAATTAATTGGAGTTACTATATGCCAGTAGCAATATTTGTTTTAATGGATATACTGCAAGGGTAATGCCAAGAGACAGAGTCATATTAGAGCGTCGCTTTGTTCCTGAAGGAACCGTTATTATTAAAGAAGGCGACGAAGGTTACTCGGCTTACCTGATCCAGTCAGGTGAGGTGGAGGTCTATTCTAAAAATGAAGAAGGTAATAATATAAGCCTTGCGCGGCTTGGCTCAGGCGAAATATGTGGAGAAATGGCTCTAATATCAAATGGTATACGAACCGCGAGCGTGCGTACAGTGCAAGATTGTAACCTGGTAGTCATCACACGTGCAGCTTTTGAAGAAAAACTTAAACGGAGTGACACAACAATACAGGCTGTTGTGCATATGCTTATACGCCGGATTGTATCTTCAAACAAAGAGAGGCTGGATCACGCAGATCTTTGGAAAGATACAGACGATAAAAAGAGCAAAGACTCTAAAAGCTGCGGAAGCACATCTGATGTCTTTTGGGAATTTTAATGATATTGAGGTTGCCTTGTTTAAAGGGTAGTATTCTTAATATCGTATGACACAAAGAAACAGATGAACGGAGATGTTCTTATGAAACGCTTTTTTGCTTTTGCGTTTTCTCTAATTTTTTTGATAGTTGCGGCAGCATTGATTGTACCGTCCTTTATGGATTGGAGCGCATATAAAAATCAGGCTACCCAAATTATAAAAGAAAAAACCGGCATAGAAATGGATATTAAAGGGGGCATTGGGTTCTCTGTTATTCCCGCTCCGCGTTTCTATATTGAGCAGGCCGTTTTAAGCGTGGCCAATCAAGAAGAGAAAAAGCCTTTGGTATCTTTTGAGCGTTTAGAGGTTAACCTAGAGCTTGCCCCGCTGTTTAAAAAACAAGTTAAAGTGACATCCTTTACCCTTATTGAACCTCAAATAACCGTTGAGAAACTTAAAAACGGCAAATTTAATATTGTTACTCCGGAAATAGAGGCTTTATTAAAAACAAATAAAGCAGAAGAGGAGGGCGGTAAAACCCAAACAGGGGCACAGCAGGCCTCTGCGTTTGATATGAGCATAGATGGAGTTCGCATAAAAGATGGTGTGTTTGTTTACGCGGATGAGCTGACAGGCTCTAATACAAAAATACAAAATATTAATATGGATCTAAGTGCTCAAAGTCTGATGGGGCCATTTGAGGCCCAAGGATCCGCGTTTTATGAAGGGCATGCGCTGAACATTGATGCAAAAGTTGGGCGTTATGATTCGGAAAACAGTCTAATCATGCCAAAGATTATAATGGTATTACAGCCAGGCGACATTATGCTGAGCTATGATGGTGTTGTTTCCTTGGAAGGTGATAATGGAGCATCTCTACAAGGACAGGCAAGTGTGCGGGTAGACGACGCGGCTAAAACGCTTTCAAATTATAATATAGATATACAACAGATAGGCGTTAAATCAGGAGCGCTTGTTGCGAAAGGACTATTAACAGCGGATAGCAAAACATTATCCTATAAAAATATTATCCTGAATATGAATGAACAGGCTATAAAAGCCAATATGGAGCTAACCTTTTCACCACTTTATTATGAGTTTAATTTAACTGTCCCTAAAGATAAGGAAATTGAACTATCAAAAATTCTTACAGAAAGTTACGGCTTTAAGAAAGCAAGCTTTGATATAAAACTCACAGGGAATGGGCAAGAGGCTACAATCAAAAACTCTATTATAAATCTGGATGATATGAATATGAGTTTTTCTGGTTCGTATAAGACATCTAAAAATGAGCGCCCTTCAATATCACTAAACACAAAAATATCTAAACTTGATTATGATGAAATTTTGAAAAAAACATCAAATGTCCCGGTAAATGCTTCTCAAGGAAAGAGCACATCACAACGAGCCGGTAGCGCAGTTACAGGATTACCAATGGATATTGATCTTGTGGCATCAATAGATGAATTGGTCATTCAAAATAAAATGATAAAAGGGGTTAGCACAAAAGCAAAGCTGACGCAAAACAGAGTCATAATTGATTCACTTACGGTTCAGGATGTTGGGAAATCAAAGCTAACGGCTTCTGGTGAGGTAAAAGATTTAACGAATATGAGCGGCCTGACAGCTTATTTAGATTTGGATAGTCCAGACATAACAGAATTAGCCAAGTGGCTGGAAATAAATACGGAAGCCTGGCCAGCCAAAGTGAAAAAAGCAAATGTTAAGCTCAAGGCTACTGGATCAATGCAAGGCCTGGACATAACTACTAACATCTCTTCCATGGACGCAAAGATTATAGCTAATGGTCAAGTTAGTGACCTGACAACTAAACCGGCTATTAATAGTCTGGAATTGCAGATAAAACACAAGAATATGGCTCAAGCCATACAAATGCTCAGTGGGGCGGAAATTACTGACAATAATCTTAAAAATCCTCTGGATTTCTATTCTAAAATTTCACAAGAAGGGCAAATCTACACGCTGGATAATATTAAAGGCGATTTATCAGGCATCACAGTTGAGGGTAGCGCCAAGCTTGATTTATCAAAGAAAACTCCGGACATAAAAGCAAATCTGGAGTTTGGTACAATAACACTGCAATCTGTCGTTAACAAAGATGCAGGATCTTCTTCAAAAACATCGGGGGCCTCTCAAAATTCCGGAGCGCAAAGATGGTCAAGACAGACCATAAATACCGGCGCATTTCATACGGCAGACTTCGATGTTAGTGCTTCTGCAAAAGCAATAAATTACGGGGCATGGCCTTTAAGTGCACCTAAGGTGAATCTAAAATTAAAAAATGGAGCTTTAAATATATCAGAATTGAACGCAGGAGTTTTCGGCGGTCAGGTCAATTTACAGTCCAGTGTGAAAGCCGCAAAAGAGGTTCGTGCACCACTATATTTTGAAAGTACCAGCACATTTAAAGATGTGGATCTGGGGAAATTATCCAAAGCTCTTATTGGCACAAAGCTCGTCGATATATCCGGCGCCGGATCACTTGACCTGCAATTAAAGAGCAGCGGTGTCTCTCCGGCTGCGCTTGTTTATGATTTAAGCGGTCAGGGGAAAGTCATTGGTTCTGATATTATACTGGATGGTGTTGATGTTGTAAGGTTTGTTCGTGCGCTATCGGATGAAACAAAGCCCGGTGACACAGCCCTTGGTATTTGGAAGGGAAGCACCAAAGGCGGGCAGACAAAATTTGACACGCTAGATGGTGCATTTTCGATTCAAAACGGGGTTGTAGACATTTCATCCATGACACTGGACGGGCAGACTGCAAAAATTGAGACAAAAGGGAAAATAGACCTGCCGCGCTGGAGCCTTTCTACAAAACATCCAATGAGTGTAAAGGCCAAAGACGGCGAGGGAGCCGCGGTTCCACCATTTGAAATAGCGTTTGAAGGCTCACTCGACAACCCCACCCAGACCTTTGGTCAGGGATTATTGAAGAATTATTTGCAACGTAAGATACAACGAAAGCTAAACAAGATAATTGGTATTCCTGAGGCTGGCAATAATGCTTCTACACAAAGCACAACGAATGGTTCAGGGGCAGAAAATGAATCTAATATGAACCAGTCATCTGACCCGCGACCACTACCGGCGCAGGATCCTGAAGATGTTCTAAAAGGCGTTGCTGAGGATGCGCTAAAAGGTGTTTTACGGGACTTGCTTAAATAAAAAAACTACTCATACTTTTTAAGACGTGCTTTTATATCCTGTAAGATAAAAAGCCGGATAGCGCTTGAAAGGTTAATATGCGTTTGTCCCTCATCGATTTTGGATACAAGGTTACCAATAGAGCATTTCTTACGCTTGGCGATGATCTTTAGCTCACCCCAAAATGCATCTTCCAGCGTAATGCTTGTGGGGTGACCACTAATGCGAACAGAGCGCTTTTTTACGGCAGGATCTTTAATTTTGGCCATAAACTAGTCCTTTGGCTTTACCATATCAAGCGGGTTGACCCACTCGTTAAATTGCTTTTCACTAACCAGACCAAGCGCAATGGCGGCTTCTTTTAGTGTTGACCCATCTTCGTGCGCTTTTTTGGCAATTTTAGCGGCATTATCATAACCAATATAAGGATTGAGCGCTGTGACAAGCATCAAGCTTTCACCAAGAAGCTTATTAATACGCTCCTCATTGGCCTTAATCCCTACGACACAGTTTTTTGTAAAACTGTTTGAGGCATCAGCTAACAGCTTTATTGACTGTAAAACATTATAAATCATAACCGGCTTAAAGACATTAAGCTCGAAATGCCCGTTTGATCCTGCAATCGTTACTGTAACATGATTCCCCATCACCTGAGTGCAGACCATAGTAAGCGCCTCGCATTGTGTGGGGTTGATCTTACCGGGCATAATAGAAGAGCCTGGCTCGTTTGCGGGCAAGTCGATTTCCCCGATACCACAACGCGGCCCTGAGCCAAGCATACGAATATCATGAGCTATTTTCATCATGGATGTTGCAAGGACATTCAATATCCCAGATAGCTCTACAAGAGCATCATGCGCAGCCAAAGCCTCAAACTTGTTCTTGGCGCTCGTGAAATCATAGCCTGTGAGTTGAGAGACATGTTTAACAAATTTCTCGGCAAAGCCTTTTTTACAGTTAATACCAGTGCCAACGGCAGTTCCGCCCTGAGCAAGCTCTTTTAGTCGAGGCATGCAGGATTCCACGCGGCAAATGCCAAGCTCTATTTGGCGGGCATAACCGGAAAATTCCTGCCCCAAAGTCAGAGGCGTAGCGTCCTGTAAGTGCGTGCGCCCGATTTTTACTATTTTTTCAAAGTCTTTAGCTTTCCGGTCTAAAGCTTTGTGTAAGCTTTTCAAGGCAGGAACAAGCTCATTATAAACTTCTTCAACCGCGGCAATGTGCATGACAGTAGGAAAAGTATCGTTTGAAGATTGCCCCATATTTACATGGTCATTGGGGTGTACAGGAGCTTTGCTCCCGCGCTCTCCGCCAAGAATTTCAATGGCGCGGTTAGAAATAACCTCATTTGCATTCATGTTGGTTTGCGTGCCTGAGCCTGTCTGCCATACAACAAGCGGAAATTCATCTATCAACGAACCATCAATAACGTCTTCGGAAGCCTGTATAATTGCATTTCCGAGTTTTTCATCCAATATACCAAGATCCATATTGGCAAGCGCCGAGGCTTTTTTCTGAATCCCAAGGGCTTTTATAAGGGCAAACGGAATTTTTTCTCCACCGATTTTAAAGTTTTGTAAAGAGCGTTGTGTTTGCGCTCCCCAGTATCTATGTGCGGGTACGTCAATGGCTCCAAGTGAGTCGCTTTCACGCCTGAATTGTTTCGGCTGCGACAAAATGATTTCTTCACTCTTCTTGACCATTTTTCGATCCTTTGTGTTTCGTTTAAGTCATCTTTGTAAGGGTTGTAATATGACCCATTTTCCGACCGTCTTTAATGTCTTTTTTGCCATAGAGATGGATACACGCATTTTCTTGTGTTAGATAACCATCTATCTCTTTGATATCACTACCAATTAAGTTAAGCATTCCTGAGTCACTATGACGCCCGGGTGACCCGACATTAAGGCCGCAAACGCACCTTACATGGTTCTCGAATTGTGAGACGCAACAAGCATCAATACTCCAGTGTCCAGAGTTATGTGTCCGCGGAGCAATCTCGTTAACCAGCACCGTATCGGAATTACAGACAAAGAACTCTACCGTCAGGACACCAGCCAGATTAACCGCATTAGCAATGCGTTCAGCGATTTCCCGGCTTTTCTTGATAACCGCTTCAGACGAGCCGCACGGTACGGTCGTTTTGTGCAAGATGTGGTTTTTGTGTTCGTTTAGCATAGGGCCGTAAAACTCTGTTTTTCCATGCTTGTCGCGTGCAGCTATAACGGATATCTCATAATCAAAAGCCGAGAATTCTTCCATGATAAGAGCCTGATCCTTAGCGGCGTTCAAGAAAGCCTCCAAGTCCTGATCTTCCAAAATGTTCTCAGAATTTCCCTTGACCTGACCTTTGCCATCATAACCAAAGCGCGTGGTTTTAATTACAAAGCTCTTGGATCCCCACTCATGACAAGCTTGCTCAATATCTTCTATGGTTTTCACTTCTTTCCAGCGCACCGTTTCTATATTAAGGCCATTCAAAAAGCTTTTTTCCTTGAGCCGGTCTTGAGAAACATCCAGCAACGTTCTTTCCGGCAGCACAGATCCGGGCTTTAATTTCTCAAGATACTCAACTGTTTTAATTGGGATATTTTCAAATTCGTATGAAATTACGTTGGTTTTTTCTGAAAAATCGCGCAAAGCAGCTTCATCATCATAGGCGGCTGTAATGGTTTCTTTTGCAACGTAAGATGCCGGGCAATCTATTTCCGGGCAGTAAATAATAACTTCGATGCCAAGGCGTGCGGCGGCCATAGCACTCATGCGGCCAAGCTGCCCACCTCCAAGAATGCCAAGTGTTACATGTGAAGGGAGTAGGGAAGATGGTGGCATAATTTCCTATAATTCCTCTGGTACATCGCCGACAGCGGCAGTTTGTTTATTACGATAAGCTTCCAGCTTATCCATTATGCTTAAATCAGATGTTCCAAGGATAGAGGCCGCCAATAGGGCTGCATTTTTTGCACCGGCTGGTCCAATAGCCAAAGTCCCGACAGGAACGCCTGCTGGCATTTGAGCGATAGAGAGAAGGCTGTCCATACCTTTGAGAGCTTTGCTTTCAACCGGAACGCCAAGAACAGGCAACGGCGTCATACTGGCAACCATTCCGGGTAAATGAGCGGCTCCGCCAGCCCCGGCAATAATCACTTTTAAACCGCGATCTTTTGCGCCTTTGGCATACTCAAACATACGCTCCGGCGTTCTATGTGCGGAAACGATGCGATATTCGTGGGGAATACCAAGCTCATGAAGTATATCGTGAGCCTCGCTCATGGTTTCCCAGTCTGATTGAGAGCCCATAATAATGCCAACAAGAGGCTTTTTTTCAGTATGTGTCATTGTTTAATACAATCCATTTTTTGCTACAGATCTAAGGAAAATATATGTTCCATAAGTCACAGTATTTGCAAGATAATCAGCTAATATTAATTTTAAGTGTTCATTTATAAGAGAAAGCGGGCAAGCTCGCAAGACAGAGTTTTGGTGCTCAGGCGATAATGTCGTCGATTAAAGCGCTCTCAAGTTTTTGAATCATGTCTTTAAGCCACAATTTCTTTTTCTTGAGCTGCTGCATATGCAGGAGATTTACAGGGGTATCGCTTAGCGCTGCTTTTTCTATGAGTTCGTCAAGAGCTTGGTGCTCTGCCTGATATTCAGCAAGTCTGTTTTTAAGTTCTTCCTGTTCTTCTCGCATGGCTTCCTTAAACATGTACCTTGATATAGCAAAGATGACAACCGGTGGAAGATACCACATAATCCGGTTTTTGATAAGAAAAAAGCAATAATACAAACTTAGGGTCAGAACCTAATAATTTTAGCTTATGAATGTGCAAAAAACTGTGCAAACACTATGATATTGATAAACATGGAACTTGCAGGCTTGCTTTGAGATATATACTATTTATCAGCGGAGGGTTATGGTTCTTTAATGACTATGGTCTTAATATAAAAATTTTAATAAAGAGAGTTTATCTCCATGCTTTATGTTCAACAATCCCTTGGGCCTGATGAAGAACTTGTTCACGTCGGCAAATTTCACTGGATGTATACAGTCGGCGCTTTCATGTCCATTTTATGGGGGCTTGTGATGTCCATATTAATTATGTTTGCCGCCTATAAAGGCTATGAGATGTTCGGTTACCTTCCTAATGATACGGGTTTTTTAGGGGCAATAAAAATAATTCATCCCGGGATTCGCGGCGTTGCTTTCCTGTTTTTTGTTCTTGGCCTTGTTAAGTTTGCTCACATGATGGTGATTAAGGTAACAACGGAAATTGCAATAACTAACAACCGCATGGTGTACAAACGTGGCCTGGTTGCGCGTCAGGTTGGCGAAATCAGCATCGACCGCATTGAGGGCGTTAATGTTCTGCAGACAATATTGGGAAGAATATTCGACTATGGGCGGGTTATGATCCGCGGTATGGGGGTTGGTGAGGTCGTTTTACCTCCTATTGAAGACCCAATAAGCTTTCGTAGAGCGATTGAAGAAGCCAAGGTAAGGTAATACATATGAGCGAAGATAAAGGCACACCCGCAAAAGCATCCCATAAGCAGGTGCAGGCCAAACAGAAAATGTCTAAAAAAAATACAGGCAAGCGTGATATTAGCAGTGACCAGGAAATGGAACTGCAAAATATGCTGGTTAAAGGCGAAGAGATTATTCTGCGCGCTCAGATACACAAGGCTTTGTATTGGAAATCTGTTGCCGTTATATTACTTGCAATTCTTTTATTTTTCTATGTCCCACCCCTTTCCATGATTGCCGGTGTTGTTGGGGCGCTTATGCTCTGCGTTGCTATATTGACCCAGCATTATATCCTTCTTGTTGTCACTAATAAACGCGTTCTTGCTCGCTATGGCCTTCTCCAGATGGATATTGTTGACATTCGCCTCAGCAAGATCGAGAGCATAGATCTGGAGCGCATGCTTCCGGGACATATCTTCGGTTATGCAAGTGTAGTGGTGGCCGGTACAGGCCAGCGCATTATCAGGGTTCCGTATATTTCCAATGCTGAAGTTTTCCGACGTTTCTATAATGAAATGGCTTTGGCGGAGGAAGGTAACGCGGATGCGGAAGAAGAGATCGAAAAGATCAAGGACGAAGCCGAAAGCGCTAAAGATCAAAAAGCTATGCATAAAAACAAAATATAATCGTTGTTGATTAAATTTACGCCCTGCGCCCTCTTTGTCTTTAAAAAAAAGCTCACTAACCGAAAAAATAAGGACGATTTTATGCCTGACTTTAAAAACCAGCACCCGGACGGATGGGATAAAAGCAAACTTGTCAGCCGCTATGTAACAGAAGGGGCAAAGTCCGCGCCGCATCGTTCATATTATTACGCAATGGGAATGACAGAAAAGCAAATTCACCAGCCATTAGTAGGGGTAGCAACATGCTGGAACGAAGCGGCTCCCTGTAATATTGCGCTGGGGCGTCAGGCTCAGGCCGTAAAGAAGGGCGTTGATAAATCAGGAGCTACGCCTCGCGAATTCACCACAATTACAGTGACAGATGGGATCGCCATGGGGCATGAGGGAATGCGCTCGTCTCTGGTTTCCCGCGAAGTAATTGCCGATTCCGTAGAGCTTACCATGCGCGGCCATTGCTATGATGCACTCGTTGGGCTGGCTGGTTGTGATAAATCCCTGCCGGGCATGATGATGGTCATGCTCCGCCTTAACGTGCCTAGCGTATTTATGTATGGAGGTACAATTCTTCCCGGTCGTTATAAGGGTAAAGATGTCGATGTTGTAAATGTTTTTGAAGCCGTTGGTCAGCACGCTTGTGGTACGATTACCGATAAAGATCTGCACGAACTCGAAAGCATGGCTTGTCCGTCTGCCGGAGCTTGTGGCGGTCAGTTTACAGCCAATACAATGGCTTGCGTAAGTGAAGCCATCGGACTTGCTCTGCCAAACTCAGCCGGAGCGCCAGCCCCATATGAAAGCCGTGATGAATATGCATTTGCTTCGGGGCAGGCTGTTGTGGAGCTTATTCGTAATGGCGGGCCACGCCCGCGTGATATCGTAACGCGCAAATCTTTGGAAAACGCCGCCGCTATCGTGGCAGCTACTGGCGGCTCAACCAACGCAGCCCTTCATTTGCCCGCAATGGCTAATGAAGCAGGTATAGATTTTGACCTGTTCGACGTAGCCGAGATATTCAAAAAAATACCATATCTGGCTAATTTGCGTCCCGGTGGACGTTACGTTGCCAAAGATCTTTATGATGTAGGCGGTGTTGGTGTTGTTCTTAAAGAGCTTCTCGATAACGGGTATATACATGGTGATTGTTTAACAGTTACCGGAAAGACGATCGCCGAAAATCTGGAGAATGTAACCTTCCCCGAAGATCAGGATGTGATTTATCCGGTCAAAAAGCCGATTTATCCTACAGGCGGAGTTGTTGGCCTGAAAGGTAATCTGGCACCAGACGGCGGAATTGTTAAGATAGCAGGTCTGGAAGATCTGGTCTTTGAGGGGAAAGCCCGCGTATTTGATGGGGAAGAAGCTTGTTTTAAAGCTGTGCAAAACCGTGAATATGAACAAGGAGACGTTCTGGTCATCCGTTATGAAGGGCCAAAAGGCGGGCCTGGTATGCGTGAAATGCTTTCAACAACCGCAGCTCTTTACGGGCAGGGCACGGGAGGCAAGGTTGCTCTGGTCACAGATGGGCGCTTTTCTGGCGGAACACGCGGGTTTTGCATTGGGCATGTAGGGCCTGAGGCAGCCGTGGGCGGCCCTATTGCACTCGTTCAAGATGGTGATATCATACGTATTGATGCAAATGTTGGCACGATAGACGTTAAGGTCTCTGATGAAGAAATGGAATCCCGCCGCGAAAAATGGAAGCCGCGTGAAACAAATTACCAATCTGGCGCACTGTATAAGTACGCGCAGCTTGTTGGTTCCGCCCGCACCGGCGCAGTCACTCATCCGGGTGCCAGAGAAGAAAAGCACGTTTTTGTGGATCTTTAAGCGAAGAAGGTCGGAGGATAATTCTAAGGATAATAAAGAATACTATAGTATGTTTTATACACATGCTTTGACATTTTTAATTTTAGGGACTATATTCCTATTAATAAAGGCCATTCCTGTGTTTGCGCAGGAGAGGCCTTTATTTTATCAAACGGCCATTAATAATTTCTATGAACAAAGCGGCAGCGAGCCTTTCTGGATTGCAGGCAGAAAGTTAAACCCTTCGGGCAAAGTTTTGTGGAGAGCATTATCACAAAGCTGGGAGCATGGCCTAAACCCTGACACATACTACGCCAAGGAAATCGAATATATCCTTTCCTTACCTACTTACCAAAGAGGAGAAGATTCTGCTCTTGCACTAAAGCTGGAATTGTTGCTAACCAGCGGTTATGTGCAATATGCACGGGATCTCAGCGGTATGCGTATTGAGGCTAAGAATATGGGGTTGGACGCGCGGGACTGGAAACAGCGCGTAAGTGCTTATGAAGTTCTCTCGTTTCTGCCCCAAAACATAGAAAATATGGAAGCACTTCTGAAGGAGCTTGAGCCTCAAACAGCAACCTATCAGCGTCTCAAAAGAGAAATGCACCGCATTATTGCGGATAATAATTCCAGTAGAAGTGATACAGACCAGCCCGAAAAACCTTATCTGGAATACACAAAAGCTATTCACCCGGGCGATGAGCATGGAGATATCCCCGATATCCGAGCTGTTTTGAATGTTAAACAGCCCGGTATCGAGCAGCGATATATATACGATCCTGCTTTATTTGAGGCGGTTAAATCGTTCCAGAAAAGCAACAATCTCGCCGATGACGGTATTATCGGCAGACAGACAATCGCTGCTCTCAACCGCAATAACGAAAGAAATCTCCGGCAGATTATTGTTAATATGGAGAGATTGCGCTGGGTTAGTCAGATGAAGCCAGAGCGCTTTATCGTCGTTAACATTCCCATCGAGCGCTTATGGGCGATAGAAAATGGTAAAATTCGTTTTACGATGCCGGTTGCCGTCGGAACCCCGCAGCGCCCAACAATACCATTCATAACAAGCGTTCATGGCGTAAGGTTTAACCCGACATGGACCGTACCGGAGACCATAAAGAAGGAAGATATCTGGCCAAATTTAAAGAAAGACCCGAACTATCTGCATGATAAAGGGATGGAGCTTCTAAGTGATTATAAGGCAAACGCAATAACCCTTGATCCCGCTTCGATTGAGTGGGACAAAATCAGCGAAGATGAGCTGTTATCCTATAATATGGTGCAAATACCCGGAAGCCATAACCCGCTTGGCCGCATCCGCATTTTAATGCCCAACCCGCACGACATCTTTTTACACGACACAAACGACAAGGCAGTTTTCTCATACTCCGATAGAGCAGTGTCATCGGGCTGCGTGCGCATGAAGGAGCCTGAAAAACTCGCCCTTTTCGTTCTGGAGAAAAACCCGAACTGGAAAGGCAAGGAAGAATTAGAAAATATCTTAAAAACAAACCATACCAAAGATATATACACCTCTGACCGCGTCACCGTTTATCTGCTTTATTACACAGTTTGGCTAGACGAAAAACGGCGGATTATCTACGGTTCTGACATATATGGCAGAGATAAACAGCTCTGGGAAGAGCTTAAAAAACTTGACGGGGTTCCCGCCTCGGGCGATAATATAAGTAGGTTATCCACAACACTGGAGTAATCAACACTCCAACGGGTGACCCGTTTTTTCAAAAAGGCTTCTGATTTAAACAGTTGTTTAACCACTATTTTAATCAATATGATAGCCCAACACAAAACCAGCTTTAGCTTTGCGCAGTTTGTACAGGCAGGAGTTCATCTTATATTTTATTGCATTTTCTTGCATTTAATTGCGTTTTTTGATATTCCAGACCCTACAAAAACGCAGGTTCGTTTTTTAAGAAATAACATGGATGTAGAAACATAATGGATCTAAATCGTCGTGAATTTTTAAAATATGGATGCGCCGGACTAGTAGGAGCAGCCATTCCATTCCTCACAATGAAAAAGGTTATAGCTGCGTCAGGTGGTATCGATACATGGAAAATCGCTTTCCGTAACGCTCACACCGAGGAAAGCTTTTCAGGTGTCTACCGCGTCGGCGACAAATATCTCCCCGAAGCCTTCGAGCGCATGAATTACGTGATGCGTGATTTCCGCACCAATGAGGTATTTCCTATGGATCCGCATGTGATTGATATCATTTGCATGGTTCAAAAGAAGACAGGCTCCCATGACCCATTGCACGTTTTGTCCGGATACCGCTCGCCCAAAACCAACGCCATGCTCGGCAAAAATTCAAACGGCGTAGCCTCTAATTCCCTGCATATGTACGGACAAGCCGCAGATATCCGCTTACCCGGATACAGCACCCGCAGATTACGCAGCGTAGCACGCGCCCTGCAAGCAGGTGGCGTCGGCTATTATCCCCGCTCCAGCTTTGTTCACGTAGATACAGGCAGCGTGCGCACATGGGTATCTTAAAATAAGTTATTTAAGGTTATTTATTAAATGATAATCATCGGCCTGGGCGCCAATTTACCAAGTGCAGACGGAACCCCGCCTGCACATTCTCTTTGCAATGCGGCTAAAGCCATGAACGGATGCGGCCTGTTAATCACAAAAGCATCACATATATGGAAGAGCGCGCCTGTTCCTGCCTCAGACCAGCCATGGTACCACAACGCCGTATGTACCATTAAAACCTCACTTTCCCCCGAAAATCTCTTAAAAACCCTGAACAACATTGAAGAAAAAGCCGGACGCATCCGCACCCGCCGCAATGAAGCCCGCATCCTCGATCTGGATATTCTGGCTTATAACAACGAAATTATTAAAGCCGAAACCCTGCAAATCCCGCACCCGCGCATGCATGAGCGAGCCTTTGTGCTCTATCCATTGCGGGAATTAGCCCCTGACTGGGTGCATCCGGCTTCAGGTAAGACTTTGGAAGAAATGATTAACGCCCTTGATCCCGCTCAGCAAATAGAAAAAACGGATATTGAGATATGCAAAAATCAGCCGATGAAATAATGGAGCTATGCAATTCGGGCGAGCCTGTAATAATGGGTGTAGTTAATGTTACCCCTGACAGCTTCTCCGATGGCGGAGAATGCTACGCCCCCAAAGCCGCTCTCACCCATGGTTTACGCTTGTTAGAGCAGGGCGTTCACATCCTTGATATTGGCGGGGAATCCACACGCCCGGGGTCGGCAGCAATTTCCATTGACGAAGAATTAAGGCGCGTTATCCCCGTTATCAAAGCACTGAAAGAGCAGGGTGCCCCGATTATCTCCATCGATACCCAAAACGCAGAAACGATGCGTATAGGGGTCGATAACGGTGCAAATTTAATCAATGATATTAGTGGCTTACATGGTGATCCTAAGAGTGTTTCAGTGGTCGCCGAGAGTGGTTTGCCTGTGTGCATTATGCATATGCAAGGCACGCCGCAAACTATGCAAAATAATCCTAATTATAACAATATCTTAGACGAAGTTATGGCGTTTTTTGAGGAGCGTTTGGAGTTCTGTGACTCTCATGGAGTGGCGCAAAACAGAGTCATCCTCGATCCGGGGATCGGCTTTGGTAAAACGCTGGAGCATAACTTAACGCTCATCAAAAACATCAATAAATTCAAAGACTTGGGCTGCCCGTTATTGTTAGGAGTTTCCCGCAAAAGCTTTATAGGAGCGATATCCGGCGAGACAAACCCCAAAGAAAGGCTCGCAGGATCACTTGCAGCCGCTTTATACGGGCTGGACGCCGGAGTGCAGATTTTCCGTGTCCATGATGTCAAGCAAACACGGCAGGCATTTCAGGTTCATAATGCTATAAAAGACCACAAAATTAAAATATAGGAATTTCTTCCCTTTACCCAATTTTTGTGGTAATATAGTACTCAAGGTCAAAGGTAAGCCCTGTCCTTAAAACATATATATCAAGGGGATAGAGCAAGAGGATATATATATACTATATCGATATACCGGCGATTTCCCCCTGAAAAGCTATTGGCTATGTCTTTTAAGGCATTTTATTAGGCAGATTTTCCTAAGAAAATATATACCCAAGATATATACCATGATGCACATATCCTAAGCGTCATCATAAAGCGTCTCGCGGACGCGAATGACTCTATTTTGCGTCTCGTCATAATCGTATGAATAAACATCCCACGGAAAAGGGGATTTGTCTGGCGCAGGCTGGAATTCATAAAGGTGACAGTTCTTCGTTGTATATGAAAGACGTAATCCGTATATACCGCCAAGTGCTCTGAAAACGCCACCATGAGAAACCATTAAAACAGGCGCATCATAAGAATTTAAGACGCCTGTTATTCCTTTTCGAATCCGCGCAAAGAAGTCATTATAATGCTCACCATTTGGTGGGTTTAAGTGACTAGCTCTTGAATTTTTTATAATGTCATAAGAGCAGTTTTCCCAATCTCCTACATCGCGTTCGGCTATATCGGGCTCCTCGTGCATTGAAAGACCAAGGGCTTCGTTAATAATGGCGGCTGTATCACGGGCACGTGATAGATGACTATGAACAATAACAGAGGGGTTTATAGTCAGAAAGCTAGCTGATTTCTGCGCTAATTTGGCTTGTTCCCGCCCTTTATCGGTTAGAAGCGAGTCAAGCTGTCCGGCAAAAACGCGAGCAGCGTTAGCCTCTGTCTCACCATGGCGGATCATATAAAAAGGGACAGGAGGGAGCATAATGTTTCCTTGTTCATATTTATTTCGTCATCACACGTTTTGGCGAAGCTAAATACGTGTGATCCATGGATTGCACGCATTCATGCCCCTCGGGTATAAAGCGTGTAATGACGTGTGCTGGTGATGTTAATAAATCCCCAGTTTAGACGTCATATTCCTCAAAGTAGCCACAATGCTTTGCGCTGCCAGAGCCGAGCTTTTCGGATTGGCCGGATCGGGCAAATTCTCGATACGGGAAACCAAAGTCGAATAATCACTCTTGACCGTGATCTCATGAGTATTCCCCGTAGCCTTGGGATCAACCCAGACCTCAACGCGGGTCTTGTCCGCAGGAATTCCCGCAAGGCTTAAAGAGGCCGCTACATTAACATTGGCCGGAAAACCCTTGGCCGCGTCATAGGCATTACCCTCAAAAATAAGGGTTTTGTCTGTAAACGCATCAAGATCAAGATCATTTTGGACAACATAAGGAGCGCCTTTCAGACCCTTAGGCGGCTTTGTTGAAGCTATTTTCGAAGACGTAATCCCCATCTCTTTCATACCCAAAACACCATCCAGACCACACAAAGCCCCCGAAGGCAGATACGCATGGCTTTTCGATACGCCAAGTTCCTTTAATATATGGGGATAGTTTAGAAGAGCCGCCGCGCTGATGAACAAAATATCCTTACCGGCGGCAAAAACAACCTTTGTTAATTCAGGCACTGTCGCAGCGGGCAAACACTCTATAATGAGGTCGGATCGCTCCGTAAGCTCCTCAAATGACACTTTATCGACCCCGAAATGATTCTTCGCGTAAGGATCGGAAATGCATTCCAGCCGCATATTTCCGATTCCTTTTTCGCTGGTAAGCGCGCGGGCAACCGCACTTCCAATAGCGCCAAGACCGGCTATTCCGATTTTTTCATAAATATTATGGTTGGGGATAGGTACCATTATTTTTCATATCCTTCTGGCATCGTTACAAAACAGGATGATAATAAGATCCTATGGAACAATGGCAAGATCAATCTATTATTTTGGCTGCGCGCGCGCATGGTGAGAACGGGGCTGTCGTCTCGCTTTTATCGCGGGAATATGGCCGCCAGAGCGGATATTTGCGCGGGGCAAGCTCTACAAAAAACCGTGGAACTCTTGAGGTTGGAAATATTGTGGATGCAAACTGGCGCGCCCGTAACAGTGATTCTCTGGGCTATTTGACGCTGGAGCTTTCCTATTCTACCTCCAGCCGCATTATGCAAGACGGGCTGAAGCTCTCGGCTCTGCAAGCGGCGTGCGCCTTGTGCGATCAGGCTTTGCCGGAAAAAGAAGGGCATGAGGGTCTGTATGACGGCTTGAAAGCATTGTTGAAAATACTGGAAAGTGATATATGGGCGCAGGGCTATGTCATGTGGGAAATAGCTTTGCTCAAGGAATTGGGCTTTGCTCTGGATCTTAGCTGCTGTGCCGCCGGAGGAGATTCGCGCACATTGTGCTATGTTTCCCCGAAAACAGGCCGCGCTGTGTGCGAGGAATCCGCGCAGGCCTATAAAGACAAACTCTTGCCCCTGCCGGAATTTTTAAAACCGGACGGCAAGGAAAGCGGAGAAAAAGACGTTATTACAGGCCTTAACCTGACGCGATATTTTCTTGAGCATTGGGTTTTTGTCCATCATAACAGGGGACTGCCGGAAGCCCGCCATAGGTTGGACTTGCGTTTTGCCGAAGTTTTTGCAAGAACTGATCTCCTCAGGGCAAGTTAAAAAAAGATAAAACTAAAATATAGATAAATAGTAAACAAAAGTAAGGGCGCGTGTATGTCGCAAGAAGAAAATATAACTGCAGAATCTCAAGTCATCGACCAGCCGATGAGCGATATCCTCTCCGAGCGATATCTATCATACGCGCTCTCTACGATTATGAGCCGCTCCCTGCCTGATGTGCGTGACGGACTAAAACCGGTGCACCGCCGTTTGATGTATGCGATGTACCAGCTAAAGCTCAACCCTGCGCAAAGCCCCAAAAAATCCGCCCGCGTGGTCGGTGACGTTATCGGTAAATTCCACCCCCACGGCGATACAGCCGTATATGACGCTATGGTGCGTCTTGCCCAGGACTTCGCACAGCGCTATCCGCTTGTGGACGGGCAGGGGAATTTCGGTAACATCGATGGAGATAACGCAGCCGCCATGCGTTACACAGAAGCGCGCCTGACGGACGTAGCTTTGCTCCTTCTGGAAGGCATAGAAGAAAACGCAGTCGACTTCCGTCCGACATATGACGGCTCTGAAAGTGAACCTGTAGTGCTCCCCGGTGGCTTTCCGAACCTTCTGGCCAATGGCTCCAGCGGTATCGCTGTGGGTATGGCAACCAATATCCCGCCCCATAATGTCGAAGAGCTGTGCGACGCCATGCTCCTGATGCTTGAAAAAGACCCGACAATGGAAGAGCTGTGCGACATCATCAAAGGCCCCGATATGCCAACCGGCGGCACTCTGATCGAAAGCAAAAAAGACATCCTTACAGCCTACACAACGGGCAAAGGCACATTTCGTATCCGAGCCAAATGGCACAAGGAAGAGCTTAAACAGGGCATGTACCAGATCGTTGTAACGGAGATTCCGTATCTGGTTCAAAAATCCAGACTGGTTGAGAGAATTGCCGAGCTGATTAACGCCAGAAAAGTGCCGATGCTCGATGATGTACGCGACGAATCAGCAGAAGACGTGCGCCTCGTCCTCGCCCCCAAAAGCCGTAACGTAGAGCCGGAGCTTCTTATGGAAGCCCTGTTCCGTAACTGTGACCTTGAAACGCGCTTTAATATGAATCTTAACGTGCTTGAAGGCGGGCTGGTGCCAAAGGTTATGAACCTTAAAGAAGTGCTGCAAAACTGGCTGGATCACCAACAGGAAGTGCTGGTGCGGCGCTCCTCCTTCCGCCTTGAAAAAGTGATCCACCGCCTCGAAGTTCTTGAAGGCTATCTGGTGGTATATCTGAACGTCGATGAAGTAATCCGAATCATCCGTTTCGAAGAAAAGCCAAAAGAATGCCTGATTAAAACCTTTGATCTTAGCGAGGTTCAGGTTGAAGCTATATTGAACTTACGTTTGCGCCGCTTGCACAAGCTCGAGGAAATGGAAATCCGCACCGAGCATGACGAACTAAGCAAAGAGCGCGAACAGCTTGAAAAGCTGATTGCCTCGGAAGCGCGCCAGTGGACGCGCATCAAAAAACAAATCACCACCCTGAAGAGCATGTTCTCCAGCGAAACCGCTTTGGGCAAGCGCCGCACTAAAATTGACAGCAACACGCTTAAACCCGAAGAGGTCGATCTTGACTCTATTATGATCGAAAAAGAACCGATTACGGTTATCTGCTCGGCTCAAGGATGGATCAAGTCCATGAAAGGTCACGGCCATAATCCCAAAGACTTTAAGTATAAAGCAGGGGATCGCGGCCAGTTTGTTTTGGAAGTCCAGACAACAGACAAGCTGATTATCTTTGCCACAAACGGGCGCTGCTATACACTGGGCTGCGATAAACTTCCGGCTGGCAGAGGCTTTGGCGAGCCACTCCGCATTATGGTGGATATACCAAATGACGCCAGCGTGACCTATATGCGCACCTATATACCTGAATCGAAAATGCTTGTCGCATCAACGGACGGGCGAGGGTTCATCGTCTCTTCGGATAATGTCCTTGCGCAAACAAAATCAGGTAAACAGATATTGAACGTTTCAGGCAACACCGAAGGCGCGATCTGCCGCTATGTTCATGATGGAGATGATTATATCGCCACCATTGGAACAAATCGAAAAATGCTGGTATTCCCTCTATCAGAACTACCGGAAATGAATAAAGGGCGCGGGGTCATCCTCCAGAAATACAGCAAGGGCGCGACGCTCTCGGATGCCAAAACATTTAACAGCGAAGAGGGGCTGGAGTATAAATACGGCTCCGGCTCGACAATACTCAACGAGTTTGAGCCATGGGTCGGGAAACGCGCCTCTGCCGGTCGATTGCCGCCAAACGGCTTCCCCAAAAGCAACCGGTTTAATTACCTTTTCTAAAAGGTGTGATTTTTTAAAGTTAGATTTTCAAAGTGTAGGAGAGGCGGCCATAGCTCCTAAGGAAACTCAACAACTCCGGGAGTTTTCCTGTAAGGATTATTCTTATCGTCATCACCCGCATCCAGCATTTCACTGCCATCAACAAGCCCGCGCTCTGCATCTTCCTGAACCTCGGTAACTTCCGGCAACTCCTGATTAAGCAGGATGAGGGTAATGCGCCGGTTCCTTGGGTCAAGCGGGTTATCTGCAATCAGCGGTGAAGTATCAGCCTTGCCCATAACATTGTTAAGGCGCTTGACAGGGAAACCCGCATCCAGCACAGCTCTGCGCACTGAATTTGCCCGATCGGCTGAAAGCTCCCAGTTTGTATAGGTGGCTCCCTCTGAATAGCGCATCCCGTCAGTATGCCCGCGAATCGAAAGATCATTGGGCATTTCCAGAATAACATCCGTTATATGGGTCAAAAGCTCACGGGTTCTTTCATACATATTTGCGCTTCCGGAAGGAAACATGGATTGATCTTCTTTATCAATGATTTCAATACGCAAACCTTCCGGCGTTATGGATACATCAATATTATCCTTGAATTTCTTGAGCGCCTTATTCTCTAGCACCGCTTGCTCAATCTTTTTCGCCGCAGATTCGAAACGTCTTTGCTGAGCGCTTTTCTCGACCTGATTAACCTTCGAGACTTCCGTCCCGCCGCGCTTTCGTTGCTTGGTCGTTTGTGGTGGAATATGGGGGTTTTTATCAGAAGCCCGCGACCCTTCCGGCGACATGGTCAAACCACCCAATAACCCGCCCGAACCGCTTTCGCTCGAAGAAGCCATGGGAGGCCCCGGATCAAAGTAATCTGCCAACTGCTCTTTGGTTTCCATAGGTGTCATGTTCAAAAGCCACATAAGCAGGAAAAACGCCATCATGGCTGTCATAAAGTCGGCATAAGCAACCTTCCACGCACCCCCGCAATGCACGTAAGGAAGCTCTATGACTTCCATGAATAATTCGGTTTTTGCTTCGTCCTGTTTCATTTTTTATGAATTACTTTTTTCATCTACATAGGCGGCGGAGGGAGCTCGTTCAAAACCTCCTCAAGCTCGTTAAAGCCGGGGCGAACGTCATGGGATAAGGCTTTCCGCGCAAATTCCACAGCAACCTGCGGAGCCGCTCCGTTCAGGAAGGCAATAACAGCGGCCTTCATAATTTTATAGTACTGCACCTCGGAATTAGCACGCTCTTCCATCGCAAGGGAAAACGGACCAAAGAAGGCATATGATAGCCAAACCCCAAGGAATGTACCGACAAGCGCTCCGGCAATCAGCTTACCTAAAACTTCCGGCGGCTCGGAAATAGATGCCATGGTCTTGATAACCCCAAGCACCGCAGCCACAATACCAAGCGCGGGAATACCTTCTGCCATGTGGTGCATGGCGTGCGCCGGATGGGTCTCATGAGCCTCGATACGGGCAATCTCCTCATCCATCAAGGCGCCGATCTGGCCGGAATCCTCATTCCCAAGGGAAATAATGCGCAAATAATCACACAGAAATTCAACCGAATGGTGGTTTTTGTGAAACCCCGGAAACTGGGAGAACAAAGAGCTGTCATGCGGATTTTCAATATGTTGCTCAAGCGCGAGAAACCCCTTTGAACGCGCCAGCTTGAAGAGCGTATAAAGCATGCTTAAAAGCTCTATATAATCAGATTTTTTATAGGAGAAGGGTTTTGCCAGACATCCCATATATTTAAAGGTGTCTTTGATTGTTTGCGTAGAGTTTGCGATAATAAAGGCAGAAAAGGCACATCCAAGAATGACCATCATTTCACCGGGGGTCGCCGGAAGCATGATGCCTGTCATCAGGTGTATGGCCTTTTCCATACCGGCAGTCAGAACAAGACCGCCAAACGTAGCTCCAAAGACAAGAAGAAGACCAATTAGCTTCATTGTCTATAATATCCTTTCAAAACCTGATAAACACACACACAACAACAACCGAGCCATACCCGGAGGATGATTCCTGTAAATTTAAGGAATGTCGGGTTAAGACGGCTGATACTATAAAAAAACGCAGAAACTGGATAACCCATCGCCAGCGGCGGGGTCGAAGAATCGCAAATGACACGATTCCGATACCAAGGTATAGACTAATTTTGAGGGGGTTGTACTAAAAAATCAAGGATATGTAATACTTTTCTGTGAAGTATACGCAGGCTTTTTAAACATGCGCTTTAAATTATCTTCTTGTGGTGCTATTCATAGTCATGAGACATTTCGACTTTTGGAGATATAATCCGTGAATACGACACCATATTACGAAGCTATCCAACTTATAGAGCGCCTTCACCGCCACTTTCTGGACGTGTTAAAGGTTGAGCTGGACAAAAAGAACATCCAGGACATCAACAACGTGCAAAGCATGATTCTCTATAATGTCGGCGAAGAGGAAATGACAGTGGGGGAATTGACGATTCGCGGATACTATCTGGGATCGAACGTTTCTTATAACGTTAAAAAGATGGTAGAAAATGACTATCTGGTTCAGGAGCGCTCTGTCCACGATAAACGCTCTATCCGTGTTCGCCTCTCGGAAAAGGGGATTGAGCTGCGTAACATGATTTCCGAGATGTTCCGTCGCCATGAAGGGCAGATCGAAGGAACGGAAGTCACCGTAGAACGCCTGAACGACCTTAACCAGACCCTCAAAATGCTGGAGCGCTTCTGGGCACAGCAAACCAATTTTGGCTCTGGCGGCTTTTAAATATAAGCCTTAAAGGTAAGGTAATATGCCGGATTCAAAACTTTCAAATCGGGAAGTTATAATAGAGTTCTATCCTCTAGGCGGATACGTCAAAGTCTCTGCCATGGACACACAAAGCCTCACAGAAATTTCCATACAAGGTCCGGCAAGCGCTTCGCAGGAAACGCTCAAGCATAACGCTATTAAGCGGCTTGAGTATGTTTTGAAAAAGAAGGGATTGATTTCATAAGGCTGAGGCTAGTATATATTGTGTCTCACAGTTAGTTTAAGGACAAGGAGCTTATGGAAATAATTGCCATCGCTTGCGATCACGGAGGATATGATCTCAAGGAAATAATCAAAAAGCACTATGCGGGTCAGTATGACTTTCTGGATTTAGGGACGAACTCCCCTGATTCTGTGGATTATCCTGAATACGGGCAGGCCTGCGCCAAAGCCGTAAAAGAGGGCAAGGCAAAGCGCGGCATTATAATTTGCGGAACTGGAATAGGAATTTCCATCGCCGCTAACCGTTACCCGGAGATTCGCGCCGCAAATTGCACAGACGTAACAATGGCACGCCTTACGCGAGAGCATAACGATGCCAACATTCTGGCGCTGGGAGCCAGACTGATAGGGCTGGAAGTCGCTTTTGATATTATCGACACATTCATGAATACACAATTTGAAGGCGGACGCCACGCGCTCCGCATCGAAAAGATGTGCGCTTCGATATAAAAAACCGGGTATAAAAAACCGGAGCACAAAGTATTTTTATTTTTAAATATTACAATTAAATTTAAGGACAGGAACTATTTTATGAGTAATGCAGCAGAAAAACTATCCCCTTTTGGCTATGAAGGTTTTTTCACCGAAGATCTGGCAAACACCGATCCCGATGTTTACGGCGCTATTCAAAAAGAGATGAACCGCCAAAAAGACGGTATCGAGCTTATCGCTTCCGAGAACATTGTTTCCAAAGCGGTTTTGCAGGCTCAAGGCTCTGTTTTTACAAATAAATATGCGGAGGGATATCCGGGGCGCCGCTATTATGGCGGCTGTGAATTCTGCGATGTTGTAGAGGATCTTGCTCGTGACCGCGCAAAAGAGCTGTTCAATGTTAAATACGCAAACGTGCAGCCTAACTCTGGCTCTCAGGCTAATCAGGGCGTGATGATGGCGCTCGTAAAGCCGGGTGACACTGTATTGGGGATGAGCCTTGCAGCCGGTGGCCATTTGACTCATGGCGCTGCGCCGAACCAGTCTGGCAAATGGTTTAACCCCGTGCAGTACGGCGTGCGTAAAAGCGATTCGCTTATCGATTATGATGAAATGGAAAGTCTGGCGCGTGAGCATAAGCCCAGGTTAATTATAGCCGGAGCATCCGCTTACCCCCGCCACATTGACTTTGCCCGCTTTCGCCGGATTGCCGATGAAGTAGGGGCGTATTTGTTCGTTGATATGGCGCATTATGCGGGATTGGTGGCTTCCGGCCATTACCCGTCCCCTATAGAGCATGCCCATGTCGTAACAACCACAACCCACAAAACACTTCGCGGCCCGCGTGGAGGTATGATCCTGACCAATGATCTTGAAATATACAAAAAGCTGAATTCAGCGATTTTTCCGGGCATTCAAGGTGGGCCGTTAATCCATGTTATAGCTGCCAAAGCAGTGGCTTATGGCGAGGCTCTAAGGCCTGAGTTCAAAGCTTACGGAAAAGCTGTGCTTGAAAATTCAATCGCTTTGGCTGAGGTTCTTAAAGCAGGCGGTCTGGATATCGTTACTGGCGGGACAGACTCTCATATCGTGCTTGTTGACCTGCGGCCAAAGGGCTTGACCGGTGCCGATACGGAAAAAGCTCTGGAGCGAGCAGGCATGACCTGTAACAAAAACGCTGTGCCTTTTGATCCGGCTCCGCCAATGGTGACATCCGGCGTTCGTCTTGGCTCTCCGGCTGCGACCAGCCGCGGTTTCGGCATCGAAGAGTTCAAGCTCGTCGGCAAGTATATTCTGGAAGTTCTCGACGGTTTGAAAGATAACGGGACAGATGGAAATTCCGGTGTAGAAAAAGCCGTAAAAGAGAAGGTGGACGCATTATGTAAGCGTTTCCCCATCTACCCGGATATGATGTAAGAGCAAAGGGATAAAGGAATAAAGGAACAAACGATAGATGCGCTGCCCGTTTTGCGGACATGATGATACTCAAGTGAAGGACTCGCGTCCTTCCGAGGATAACTCGGCTATTCGCCGTCGTCGTAACTGCCCGAATTGTGAGCAGCGCTTCACCACGTTTGAGCGTGTCCAGCTTCGAGAAATGACGGTTATCAAGGGAGGAGGGCGTAAACAGCCCTTTGATCGTGATAAAATCATCCGCTCTATGCA
Organism: Alphaproteobacteria bacterium; assembly: GCA_018399685.1. Classification (GTDB taxonomy): domain Bacteria; phylum Pseudomonadota; class Alphaproteobacteria; order Micavibrionales; family Micavibrionaceae; genus UBA1672. The sequence goes on from JAGYOK010000002.1 coordinate 49,696, forward strand.
GGTGGCTTTGCGCAAGCGCCCGATCGACCTTGATGCTATAGAGCGCGCGGCCAACAAGATTGTTCGTAAACTCGAATCAGAAGGGGAGGCGGAGATTTCATCACAAAAAATCGGCTCCTACGTGATGGAGTCTCTTATAAATCTGGACGCTGTCGGATATATTCGGTTTGCCTCGGTTTACAAGGACTTCCGCAATCCAGAAGACTTTAACGACTTTTTGAATAAAATCACGCATCTCAAAAACAAGAGTAGCGTTAAATAAAATAATAGAATCTTATATAAAACATGATCTCGCAAACCGACATTAATTATATGCGCTCTGCTATAAATCTGGCGCGCAGGGGGCTTGGCCGCACAGCGCCAAACCCGTCCGTGGGCTGCGTTATCGTTAAGGATGGCGCGGTTATAGCGCGGGCGCGCACAAATGATTTAGGGCGTCCACACGCCGAAGCCCTCGCTTTGGAGCAGGTGACAAAAGGCGCTGGAGCGCAAGGGGCAACCCTTTATGTAACATTGGAGCCATGCACTCATCACGGGCAAACACCGCCATGCGCGCAAGCTGTGATTGAGGCAAAAATAAAACGCGTAGTCATCGGCACGCTTGATCGCAACCCTCAAGTATCAGGGCGTTCCATAGCTATGCTGGAAGAAGCAGGGATTATCGTCGAGCTTGCAAAAGGCGCTTTGGAAAAAGAATGCGCGGCCTTAAATGAAGGCTTTTTCAATTCAATCAATACCATAGCCCCGCGCCCTTTTGTAACATTGAAAACAGCATGCTCGCTGGATGGTAAAACTGCGCTTGCCTCCGGTGAGAGCCAGTGGATTACCGGCCCTCGCGCCCGCGCCCATGCTCACCTTGTGCGAGCGCGCCATGACGGTGTGCTGGTCGGCGTAGGCACAGCGCTTAAAGACGACCCAATGTTAAGCGCCCGCATCGGCGGATTAGACCATAACGGCGTGCGCATGGTTTTGGATACGCACTTAAAAACACCAGTACAAAGCGCCTTGGTCACAAGCGCTTACGCAAAGCGCTTGTGGCTGTTACACGGCAGGGAAGATGAAATAAAAGGCGATGTCGGAGCTTTGATCGCCGCAAATGTCCAGATGTTTGATGTAGGGGACACAAAAGATCTAGCCTCTGTGCTGGCTTTTCTGGCCAAAAAAGGCATAACACGCCTGCTTGTCGAGGGCGGAGCGCGGCTCCATGCTTCGTTTTTACGCTCCGGCCTGTTTGATGAGCTGCTGATCTATCGCGCCCCCGTATTTTTGGGGGAAGACGCCAGAAATGTTTCGGGAGATTTTCATATCGAATCACTGAAAGAACGGCTGGATCTCGAGCCAATAGAAACAATACCCCTTGGCGCGGATATAATGGAGCGCTATAGGAATATTAAAACCACCGATTAATACTATTTAACACTATTTAACAGGTCAAAAAAATATGTTCACAGGCTTGGTACAGGATATAGGGACGCTACGTTCCATAAAAGGAAATGATAATTCAAAGCGCATCGAAGTCGAAGTGTCAGATCGGTTCACCTCGGTTCAGATCGGCGCATCCATTTGCTGTTCAGGCTGTTGCCTCAGCGTAGTAGAGAAGACAAAAAACTCTTTGTTTTTTGATGTTTCCGCCGAGACTCTAAACAAGACCACCATAGGGTCATGGGAGGTCACGACCCGCATTAATCTGGAAACGTCATTGCGCATGGGCGACGAGATGGGCGGGCACATCGTATCCGGCCACATTGACACGACTGCGGAGCTGTTAAGCGTTGAAAAACAAGGAGAATCCTACAGGCTGGAAATATCAATCCCTGAGGGCTACGCACACTATATCGCATCAAAAGGATCCATAGCCCTAGACGGCGTATCACTTACAATCAACGAAGTTAATCAGGCGCATTTCGGAGTCAATATCATCCCCCACACATGGGCAAACACGACCATCGGAGAACGCAAAGCCGGAGATAGATTTAATCTGGAAGTGGATATGCTGGCTCGCTATGTAGCAAGGATGATGCATTTAAAGGAAGGCGCATAATATGGTCACAACGACACGATCATCACTATCACCATTATCATCAATCGAGGAAATTATAGCCGATATCCGCGCTGGCAAAGCTGTGATTATTGTCGATGACGAGGACAGAGAAAATGAAGGCGATATTGTGATATCCGCGCAAAAAGTAACTCCTGAGCTTATAAATTTCATGGCAAAAGAAGCAAGAGGGCTTGTCTGCCTGCCAATGGAAAGAAAGATGGCCGAGCGGCTTGAGCTAAAGCTTATGGGCCGCGGAGATAATACCCATCACCAGACAGCCTTCACAGAATCAATAGAGGCCAAAGAAGGCGTAACTACAGGCATATCGGCGGCAGACCGTGCACACACAATCCTAACAGCCATTAATCCCGAAAGCGGCACGGATGAAATCGCAACCCCCGGCCATGTTTTCCCGATTATTGCCCGCGATGGCGGCGTGCTGGAACGTAACGGCCATACAGAAGCCGCAGTAGACCTCTCAAAACTCGCAGGATATAGCGACGCAGGCGTTATTTGCGAAATCATGAATGATGACGGGACAATGGCTCGCCTGCCTGATCTTGTCGCTTATGCCGGAAAACATAATTTAAAAATCGGATCAATCGCTGATTTGATTGACTATCGTAAACGTAATGAGCTTTAATCCTTGAGCACAAAGGAACAGGAGCACTTAAAACATGCCACATATAATGATTGTCGTATCACCATATTACGAAGAAATAGCAGCCCATTTGCTTACAGGAGCCAAGGCGGCTTTGGAAGAAAAGCACTGCACATATGAGGTGTATGAAGTCCCCGGAGCTTTGGAGATTCCTCTGGCCATACAATATGGCGCTCAGCGTGAAGAAGGGCGGGGAGCCGGTAAAATGAAATTTGATGGCTTTGTAGCACTGGGATGTGTTATCCGTGGCCAGACATCGCACTATGACATTGTCTGTAATGAAAGCGCCAGCGGCCTTACGCGAGTGTCTTTGGATTACAGCTTGCCCATCGGAAATGGAATTCTTACTTGCGATTCCCGCCAGCAGGCGTTAGAACGTGCTCACCCTGATAAGAAGAATAAGGGAGCCGCCGCCGCTCTGGCAGTTGTAAACATGCTTGAGCTTGACCTTAAAATGCGCCGTTAGCAACATATAAAACATTGATAAATAATAAAAATGAACAATAAGAATAATAATAACAAAGAACATAGTAATAAAGAATATATCGCGCGACTTATGGCCGTTCAGGCTTGCTATGAAATGATCCATAACAACAAACCGGTTAAGCTGGTCATTGATGAGTATCTCGAAAGCGGCCTTAAAACAGACGATGAAATCGAAGAAGGCACGGAAGAAATAGCGCTTCCCGAAGAACTGGCCTCTATCAAAATCATCCCCAACGGCGGATTGTTCAAGAAAATCATGATGAATCTTAAAGAGCGCCGCAGCGATATTGAACAAATTGTAAAGGCGAATATGACCTCTGAAAAGGATGTGGAGCCTTTACTGAATTCGGTATTACTCTGTGGAGTTTGTGAGCTTCTCCAGCACACAGAAATTGACGCTCCGGTTATTGTTAATGATTACCTGAACGTGACACACGAATTCTATCCTAAAGCACAGGTTTCATTCGTTAACGGAATCCTTGATTCAGCATCTAAATCACTGCGTGATTAACAGGTGTAAATTCCCAATATTGACCCTTAAATGACCCCGTAAATGCAAGAAAACATTAAATTTTGTGCATTGCAGTGGATAATTGCTCGAATTACATCGAACCCTAACTTCGCGTTAATAATTGTCTGATAATCTGAATACTGTAGTGAGCAGTCGCAGCATTATAGGTTTTATATAAAGGGTTAATAAAGTATGCGCAAAACAGGGGTTTTGTTATCGTTTTTTTCATTACTATTCATGGCAGGCATGATTGCGCCACAGACTCACGCCGCCGGAAGCAGTAATGCAGAAAAAGGAGTTTCCCAATATGTGAAGCTCGCCCCCTTGCTGTTGCCTATTATTGACGAGGACGGCATTCAACAGGTTGTGAGCATGGTTATCGCTATCGAGGTTGATGGCGCCAATGCCGAGCATGTAAAAAAATACAGCCCCCGCCTTACCGATGCCTATATTCAAAATATGTATGGTATTTTAAATCAACACGCTGCCCTGAAAGGTGGTGTCATTCAGGTGCGCATGATTAAAGACCGCCTCAATAAAGTAACCAGCGAAGTGCTTGGGCATGATATTATTACAGATGTACTGTTGCAGCAGGTTCAGCAGCGCCCTATATAACGCCTAAATATAACGCCTTTTAGTAATCCGTTGCACTTGTATCCGGGCTGTTAAAACGGCCAAGATTGCCCAAAAGCTGTTGCATGAAGGTAAGCTCATTGCCATGGGTAGGGGTCTTTGAGCGCGAATATGGGATATCCTGACGCTCACCGGTATAAGGAGCTATCGTTTCGACAATCCCATTATCATTAAAAGCAACAACAAGAATGCGCTCTTCCGTCACTTCGTGGTCTAAAATTCCGTGTTTTTCCATTTCCTGCCCGATGTAATACCAGATATCAGGATTGAAGGTTGATTGCGTCGTAGGCGATCCAAGGATTCTCAACACGTCGGAACGTGTGCTTTCCCCGACTTTGACTTCCTCAACCTGATAATTATTAACAAGGTTCCCATGCTGGGACACTACCGGTGTACATCCTCCTAAAAGGCCGCCGCTACTTATTGCAGCTCCGAATGCGAGCAGATATAAAATTATAGGCGCTTTATTTTGCATGGCTCTTCCTGTAGTGATAGATTAATCAAGCTCTTTTTATGGAGCAAAGCCTAAAGATTATTTACAAAAAAGCCCAGAGTAAATGTTTATGTTCTTCCAATTATTCATTAAAAATCAAAATTGAAGCAAAAAAAATTTCTCAAGGCGCTAAAAAATCTTTATTCCTGTACCATAATATATACTGACCCTAACAAGAAACAATAAAGACGATATGATAGAAAGAATAAGATCACAAAAACCCTCTACGCACGAGTGGACACACCACATCCTTTCAGAAGAGGTCGGTAGCAAGCCTTTCCGCGCAACGATATCTGTCCCCGAAGAAAGCATACCCGCCCTGTGCAAACGCCTTGGGATACATTCCATCGAATCCCTGAAAGCCGATTTTGTACTTACACGTAACCCGGTCACCAAGATAATTCAGGTAAAAGGAGAGCTTAGAGCCGACCTTTGCCAATATTGCGTAGTAACAATCCAGCCGGTTTTAGAGCACATAGAAGACAGCTTTGAAGCATGGCTTGCAGAGCCTAATAACTCTGTATCTTTCGCCAAAGCCAAGCGCGAACGCATGAGCCCGCAAGAGCTGATTGAACAACCGATGCTCGATGAATATGATGATCCCGAATTAATTGTTGATGGGAAAATTGATTTGGGAGAACTGGCAACCCAGCACCTTTCACTGTCCTTGAACCCATACCCAAGGAAAGAAGGAGCCGCTTTAAAAGGCGATGATAATGCTCTGGAAGATGAAGAAGAAGGTATGTATAACAATCCATTCGCCGCTTTAAAGGATTGGAAAGCTTCGGAAAAAAAGAAGGATTGAGCAATACATTCAAAAAAACTGCATATACCAAACAATTTCCTTGCCAATACCCACGTTTTTATGTATTACCCTGTCTTCATCGGTTTTTATTGCGAAAGCAAGAAATTAATACAAAAAGCACGATAAAACACGATATGATATAAGGATATAACCATGGCTGTACCAAAGAGAAAAACAACAAAATCCAAGCGTAACATGCGCCGCGCGCACGATGCCTTGAGCGTTGAAAACTGGGTAGAAGACAGCAACACCGGAGAGCCGGTGCGTCGCCACCACATCGACATGAAAACAGGTATGTACAAAGGTCGTCAGGTCATTGAAGAGCGCGACTAGTCATAAGGTTTCCGGCGATCTTCTGTAAATTTTTCAAAAATAAATCCTCTATTAGGGACTTGCAAAAGAAGTTGTTTGTCTTATAAGTAACTCTTGATTTTTTTATGCATGAACACTTTATTGTGTTTTAAGGCGGCCAGTACAAACAACAAAACAGGAACAAGCCCTTTGCGTGAATCTATAAAAGAAGCATCATCCCGCATCAATATTGCTGTGGACGCTATGGGCGGCGACTTTGGCCCCAAAGAAGTTATGCCGGCTCTAGCCATGGTGCTTAAAGGGCGGCCAGAGGTTTTCTTTCTGATCTATGGTGATAAAAGCAAGATTTCCCAGCACCTTAATCACTATCCCGCTTTAAAGAAACATTCCGAGCTTCGCCACACAGATAAAGTTATCAACAATGATGACAAGCCATCGGTTGCCCTGCGCTCCAGCAAAGGCTCTTCCATGCGTCTGGCGATTGAAGCGGTAAAGAGCGGGGAGGCAAAAGCTGTTGTATCCGCAGGGAATACCGGAGCGCTTATGGCCATGGCCAAAACAGTCCTAAGAACAGTGCCCGGCATCCGCCGTCCGGCTCTGGCTTCATTATTGCCCGGCATAAAAAGCGATACAATTATGCTGGATTTGGGGGCTAATGTTCTGGTCGATGGTGATGTGCTAGTTCAATTCGCAATTCTTGGCTCCATTTTTGCCAGAGCCCAAAAGAAGGTTGAGCGCCCAACCGTAGGATTATTGAATGTCGGCTCTGAAGATACAAAAGGCCCCGATCACGTTAAGGCGGCAGCTCATGTATTATCAAGAATAGACTTTCCGGGGGAATATAAAGGCTTTGTCGAAGGCAACGATATCGGCAAGGGAACCGTCGATGTCATAGTCACAGACGGCTATGCCGGAAACATATCCTTGAAAACAGCCGAAGGAATGGGCTCTCTTACAAGACATTATTTAACCGAGTCCTTTGCCTCAAGCCCGTTATCATATCTGGGCGCGATTTTTGCTTTTTTCTCTTTAAAACACTTGAAAAAGCGCCTTGATCCAAGACGTTATAACGGAGGGGTTTTTCTGGGGCTTAACGGATTGTGTATCAAAAGCCACGGCAGCGCAGACGCTCTGGCCTTTTCAAATGCGGTCTTAATGGCCGTCAGACTGGCGCGTCTGGATTATATTGACCAGACTGTTAAGGAAATCGCTTACCTGGCCGAGCAGGAAGAAACCATGATTATGGACAAGGCCGCAGGATAAAGCTGTATATAAAGAAAAATATAAAACAAAAACATATTCATTTTAGGTACAAGTAAATATTAAAACCATGCCCAAATACGCACATGTTATATCAACCGGAAGCTATTTGCCGGAAAAAGCATTAACAAACAAAGATCTGGAGAAAACAGTTGATACTTCGGATGAATGGATTTTCCAGCGCAGCGGCATTCGCCAGCGCCACATTGCCGCCGAGGGAGAGCTTACATCGGATATGGCGATTAAAGCAGCCAAAAGCGCTTTGGATAAAGCCGGTCTAAACCCTTCCGATATTGATGGAATTATAGTAGCAACCACCACGCCTGACCTTACTTTCCCCTCAACGGCTGTTATTGTGCAAGCCGGGTTGAAAGCTCCGGTGGGGCTGGCATTCGATGTTCAGGCGGTATGCGCCGGATTTATCTATGCTTTAAGCACTGCTAACGGCCTTATCCGTACTGGTCAGGCAAAGCGCATACTGGTAATCGGAGCCGAGAAGCTCAGCTCTATCATTAATTGGGAAGACCGTACCACTTGTGTCCTGTTTGGCGATGGCGCGGGAGCCGTTATACTCGAAGCCCGCGATATGGAAGGCGAAAAGCCAAGCGAGGGGATTATCTCCACGCATCTTTATGCAGACGGCTCTTTCAAGAATGCTTTATATACAAACGGCGGAGTAGGGCTAAACGGCCTTAGCGGTCACATTGTCATGAACGGCCATGAAGTGTTCAAGCAAGCGGTTAACCTTATGAGCGAAGCCGTCAACAAAGCTTTGGAATATAATAACCTGAAAGCATCCGACGTTGACTGGCTTGTTCCGCATCAGGCCAATATCCGTATTATCGAATCAACCGCCAAAAAACTTAAAGTGCCGATGGAGCGCGTCGTCGTAACCCTTCAAAATCACGGGAATACTTCGGCTGCATCTATTCCTCTGGCTTTGGATGTGCCCATGCGCTCCGGCATGATTAAGCCCGGACAGCTTGCCCTGCTTGAAGCCCTTGGCGGAGGTCTTACGTGGGGCTCTGCATTGATACGCCTGTAGTCCTGTGGATAACTCGCACCGTGCCTGATGGTAAAAAATCGGGGAATTTCCGAGACATATGTCAAAAAAACATCTTTACCCATTGAATTGAATCATTTTTTTGTGGTTATCCGCAAGCTCATGATTGACGATAGCTGTTTGAAGCGATACTCTTATATGCATATCAATATGGAGTTATTACGATGGAAAGTCGCACGGTTACACGCGCTGATCTGGCAGAAGCAGTTTATGAAGAAGTTGGTTTGTCCCGCAACGAATCATCCGAGCTTGTCGAGTCGGTATTAAGTGAAATTTCAAAAGCTTTGGTAGAAGGGGAGAATGTAAAAATATCCTCTTTTGGCAGCTTCACTATTCGTGAAAAAGGGGAACGCATCGGGCGAAACCCTAAAACGGGTGTGGAAGTGCCTATTTTGCCACGCAAGGTTCTGGTTTTTAGGGCGTCTCACGTTCTTAAAGACCGTGTAAATAAAGGAAAGTAATTACGCAGTATCAAGCCCTTCCCCGACTTTATTTAAAGCGATGGAAGCCGCCTGAGTGCGTATGATTTTAAAAAAGGTTTATCAAAGATGTGTGCAGACATGGTCGGGAGCTTGAAAACAAAGCAAAACAGCGATAGTTCTCTGGCGTCAAAAACTTCGTCGTCTTATGATGAAAGCGCCGGTCATGCAGGTGCCGCGCAGAGGAGTGCCAGCCGCAATAAAGCCGCTGCTGCGTTTAGAACAATAAGCGAAGTTGCGGATGATCTTGGTGTAAAACAGCATGTATTGCGCTTTTGGGAAACAAAATTCTCACAGCTTAAACCCCTGAAACGAGGGGGAGGGCGTCGCTACTACAGACCCGAAGATATTGACTTACTCAAGGCAGTTCACCGCCTGCTTTATACTGAAGGCTATACGATCAAGGGCGTCCAGAAGCTATTACGCGAAGCCGGCAAAAAGCAGATTGTAACAGTGTTCTCGGAAGAAAAAGAAGCTGGAAAGCCTTTTAGCACGGCGAAGAATGTGCATCTTGATGAAAACGATCAGCACTCCGGCGCGGCCAATCTCACCCCTGAGCAACGCTCGGCACTGGAATCCGTGCTGGCAGAGCTAAAAGATCTCCGCGGTATGATTAAACCCCGCCGCTAAAATTCAGAGGGCTAACCCTAAAACAGTTGATTTTCATTAGCGAATTGTATAAAAATCCCACTCTTGGCTTTGGGTAGTATCGGAACGTAGCGCAGCCTGGTAGCGCACTTGCATGGGGTGCAAGGGGTCGGAGGTTCAAATCCTCTCGTTCCGACCATTAAAACAAGGGTATATACCGGAGACATGGTATACAGCACTCTCCCCCATGCCATCTGAAACTCTCCTCAAATGAAAAAAGTGTGTACTATGCCTTCAGGATGTTCAATCTGTTTTCTGGCAAGAAAAACCAGAGACGCAAAGCAAGTATTGGTTGGATATACTGACGTTCCATGGAAAGAAATTTCAGGCATTGATTTTGAGATTAAGGGAGGGAGAAAAAATGACACAAGAACTGATTATGATCGCCGGGCCATATAGCTCTGGGACGAAAAACAAGGAAGAGCGAGCGGCCAATCTTGAGGTTTTGAACAAGGCTGCACTGGAAGTTTTTAAGAAAGGCCATATACCGTTAATTGGTGTCAATAATGCTCTTCCCCTTATCGAAATCGCAGGAGAAGAGGCCTTTGATGAAATTATGATGCCCATATCTATCGCTCTGGCGGAACGATGCGATAGTTGTTTGCGTGTAGGTGGCGCTTCCAATGGCGCGGATCAGGAAGTCGAAAACTTCCGTAAACGGGGGAAGAATGTGTATTTTGATGTGGTAGAAATTTCAGAGGAAAAGCGCTGATCATGATACATACCGGAGGCATTAATTTTTTCTGTGCAGTAAATTTTTATTCAGGCTTAACTTTTTAGCATCTGTAAGATACACTGACCCCGTCATCTTTTGCCTGTCCGGCAAAAAGTTCATCATTTTCGAGGTTTAACTGTTTCTGGGTATGGTTCTGGTCACGCTTTTTTCAAGGCTGCAAAGGGTTGGTTAACATATTTTTAAACATAACCATGGTACAAAGATGAGCATTTTACTAAAATTTTACTATGATTTATGGTAAATAAAGTTTAAAATAGTAGTGTGGGGGTATGGTAATTTGGTAAATAATTACGGCTTTATAAAGCGTTTTATCTTTGAAGGTAAACACAACCGATCCGGCGGCTTTTCATTAATAGAAATGGCGTTGGCACTAATGTTGATCGGTGTTGTTACAGCCGGTTTATTAAACCAGTACAACACATATATAAAGAAAAAACAGCATGAAGATACGAAGAATGTATTGTTCGATATAGACAGAGCTCTACAGGATTATGTTACCACATACGGTTATTATCCTTGCCCTGCAGATCAGTCAGTCCCTTATGGAGATCCTGATTATGGCGCAAGCGTTAATAACTGTATACATCCCTCTGCAGTCCCCCCTTGTCATGGCCTCGGCCAGGGCATATGCCGTACAACCGGCGGCCCGGTTGTTTTAATTGGCGGCGTTCCTTTTAAAGAATTACATATGGGCGGGGAAGTTGCCTATGATGGCTGGAAAAACCGTATAACCTATGCCGTTAGCCGTATTTTAGCACCCACATCACCGATTATTACCCCGTTGCCTAATGGGATAATCACAGTAGAACAAACTGATTCTGTTGGAACGGTTATTAATAATGCGCAATATGTGCTGGTCGCACCAGGGTCAAAGGGAGCTGGTGGTTTTAACAAGAACGGCACAATATCCAGACCATGCAATCTTTCACAAAGAGAGGGTGAAAATTGCGATCAGGATAATGTTTTTGCCGCAAACCCTAATCGGAGATGGAGAAACGACGTCGAGGGGCCAAATTATTTTGATGATTATGTGTCATATAGGGAAGTCCCTGATACACCGGATTGGAGCGTTGAAGCTGCTACTCCCGATGATTTAAGATTTCGCTATGACCGGGTCGGTATTGGTGTAACGGACGCTGATCCCCGTACAGACTTGCACGTAGCGGGGGATATAAAAGTGGATGACTGGGCAAAAGCAGCCACCATTTGTAATGGCGACGCCAATCCTGCTACGGCAGAATGTTTCGACCCCGAGGCAATCGCAGGCAGCAAAACAGATATGCGTTGCGATGCGGCTAATTCTTTGTATGAAAATCAGGCTATGATCGGCGTTGCAAAACAGAAGGTCAAATGTAAATTAACTGTTCAACCGACGGCAGCGACACCTGCTCCATGCCCTACAGGCTATCTTGCTGTAGGGTTTTTAGCCAATGGTGCGTTGGACTGTCAAATATTTTGAGGTGGCTATATGCGTAATTTATTGAAAACTATAAAGGGATATACCCTGATTGAAACTGCCATGGTTCTGGTTATGACCGGAATGATGATAGGCGCTTTCGCATCGGTATACACCATATACGTTAAAAACAGGGATTTCTCAGAAACACAGGCGTCTGTGAAAAGAGTGTCTAGTAACCTTGCTGCCTTTGTCAATCTTTACGGCAGATATCCTTGCCCCTCCCAGCCTAATCTAGGGCGCGGTCAGCCCGGTCATGGAATGGAGCTTTGTGCTCCAAATAACGATTCTATTAACCCGCTTCCGGCTGCCGGAAATTGTTTTGAATATAGCTCTGCGAACAGCTCTTTAACAGAAGGCATTTGTGTAGAGGAGAGTACAGCCGCTGTGGTTGACAAGCGCGTGTTAAGAGGTACTTTGCCGTTTAAGGCTCTTAATATGTCTGAAGAGCAAACGATAGACCAATACGGAAACAAATTAACCTACGCTGTAACCTACAGCATGACAGATAAAGATACGTTTTCTATCAAGCCCGGAGAGGCAGGAGCAGTTATTTTAGTTGATGATAACGATAATGAAGTTGCCGGAGGCACAAACGCAGCGCATTTCTACGTGTTTAGTTCTGGTAAGAATGGCGCTGGTGCATATACTCGCAACGGTGTGTTGTCTTTACGATGCCCGTCATCCTCATCACAGGAAAACGAAAACTGCGATACTTCGGATGGTGATGGTATATATCGTCACGCAGCCAAAACAGAGCGGCAAGGCACAAATTTTTTCGACGATCAGGGGTTTTATAAGGCTGGTCTCAATATACAAAAATGGGAATATCCTGATCCGGACTCGGATGATGTTACTCATAAACTGCCCGGCAAGCTTGTTATCGGCGCTCCTATCGCTGCGGATCTTACAAATGCCAGCAAAGTTGAAGTGAAGGGCAATGTGCTCTCCGACGGTGGTGTTTTAATGTCAGACAAGATTTGTCATACAACAGCAGGACGTTCAGATATGGATCCGGCTTGCTTCACATCTGAAATGATTGCAGGCCAGCTTGCTGAAGGAGAAGGGCTTCAATGTCCGCGTGATGATCCCGACGGTGCAGGTCAGTATATGGTTGGTATCCAAAATGGCCGTGTTATTTGTGAGGATGAAATCTTTATCTCCTGTGCCGGAGGTACATTTGTTAGAGAAATAAAGCCTGATGGTACAGTAGTTTGCAATTCTCCACCGCCTGCGTCATGTGCACCATTGACATTAACGCTTTGCGGGGAAGATATAACAGTCGGAGCGCGTGTTCACGGAGATTACGGATATTTTATCACCGGAACATGCTATGAAAAGGACACACCGACTTCGCCTCTTGTAGAGGAAGATTGTCCTTTATATGGTCGGCGATATCTATGTAACGACGGAAACTGGCGTTACTCATACTATTGGAGGCAGTCTTATCCATGTACTTGTACAGAGCAATACCAGACTATTGATAATGGCCCGTGCCCTGTCGGATATACAGGAAGAAAGGAGCGCACAAGAAAGTATTTTTGCCCTCAAAGAAGATGGTATTGGCAGGGATCAACATCAAGTGAAGGATGTGTATGTGATGATGGTGCGCCCAAGGATGTACCAAGGCGTTGCCCTCCTGGCCTCACGGGCAGACCTAAAGACCGTTATACTATGGATTGTACAACGGAAACATGGATTTATCAGGGGCCAAGCCCGGATTCAATTCCTTGTACCTGTCCATTTAATCCGGACACCGTAAATACTATAGGATGTGATGATGGCTTTTCAGGAACACATGAAGTCGTAACAAAGTGGGTGTGTCCTGACGGGGTAGGCGGTCCTACAGCCGGTTTTTGGGATACAGCCAATAATATAACTATGAACACATGTGAATGTGACAGCTCATATTTTGAGTATGAAACAGATCCATGTCCTCCCGGCGAAACAGGGACAATCCAGATGAGGTATAAGAAGCCATGGATATGTGATTCTGCAACCGAAGGACACTTTGGCCCTCGCGTTTTAGATGTAAACGATTGTGTGCCGATAGTGCCGCCCATATGTCATTGGGAATCCACTTCCTCTCCCGTGGAGACGCCTGAGCCTATTGGTAACGGCCGCATCGGAGACACTTGCGAATGTCACGTGGAGACGGCTCCGGCTGGTTGTTACACGGGAGGAAGCGGTGACGCTCAATATTATAGAACCTGCACATGTAAATAGGGTATAAAATGAAACATTATAAAAAGTCTGTGTATGGTTTTACTTTGGTGGAACTGGCTATCGTTATTTTGATTGGGGGACTTTTCCTGTCCGCAATCGGACATTCGTATAAAATATATATGGAGAAGTATTTTTACAATGTTAATAACTACCGGCTGCAACAAACGCGTGACTCTATATTGCTGTTTCAGGCAGGCGCTGGCCGTCTTCCATGTCCCGCCGATGCCACTTTAGACCCCTCCGATGCTGGGTATGGCTGGGAGGTCTGCCCCCCTGCCGGCGTTTGTGCGCCGGGTATAGAGTGCGTTGACGGGCGTGATGTTGATGGTGATGGAACTCCTGAACGTGTCCTTATAGGCGCTGTGCCGCATAATTCGATTCTGGACTTATTTGAAAACGGCCCTTTTGCGGATACGGCCAAATTTCCCGATTTTGCCGCTTACAGCGTAATAGATGCATACAGGACAAAACTTAGATATGCCGTCACGGAAGGACTTACATCTTCGAGCTTATACAGCTTCTTTAATCCTGCACCCAGCAACATAGGAGCTATCTTTGTAACAGATGAATTTGATGAGTCCATTATTCATCCGGAAGGCTCCGGCCAATTCGTTGTTTTCTCACACGGAGAAAACGGAGTTGGCGGCTATAGTAGAGAGGGCACAAGAAATATGGATTGTGTGATACCTTCCGGGTATACAGGATCCGATCCGGGCTACGTTCCGGGCGGCGCCATTCCTCCGGGAGTAAATTCCAGCTCAATAGAAACAGATAAAGAAAATTGTGATGATAATGATGCAATCTTCATTCTTGGCAGCCGTTCTATGGCCGACAACTCCAGCTATTATGATGACACATTGTACTACGTAAATGTCACATCTCAGGAGATATGGCGGGCTTCTCTTCTTTCCGGTGGTATGGCATGGTACAACACCAACGCAGGAAACGTAGGAATGGGTGTTGAAGTTCCTCAGGCCAAGCTGCATATAGGAGATTCGTCAGGAGCAAACGAAGGGGATATAAACGCCTTAAGCCTTCGCGCAGATAAATTTTGTGATAATTTGGGGGGCGATTGTATGGATCCTAGGGCGATTGGCGGTGAGCTACCGCAAATGACATGCCCTAATTCTTATGAAGCTGTTATTGCGATTGAAAATAATTCGGTTATTTGCGCGCCTGTGATAACGGCTCTTCCTACTGCCTCTTGCCCGCCCGGAGAATATTTGGCAGGAGTCTCCAATCTCGGCAATATTCATTGCGCTGTGCCGCCATAATATACTTATAGGCTTTTGACCTTTTATATATCATTACATATTTGATGATCTGGAATCATGCCTGTTAACATTCGTTAAGTGGTATTAAAATACCCCGTAGTTACTACCATGTTTTAATTGAAAAAAAGTTGACACACATCTTTTTTTCCGTCATAAAAGCCTATCTTTGATAAATAAGAACAATGAAAGTCGAATATAAAGATGAAAACATATTCTGCAAAACCTGCCGAGGTTGAGAAGAAATGGGTCTTGATAGATGCACAAGGCGTGGTTTTAGGCCGTCTTGCAAGCATTATAGCCCTGCGTCTTCGCGGCAAACACAAACCCGAATTTACACCGCATGTTGATTGCGGCGATAACGTAATTGTAATCAACGCTGACAAGGTTCACCTGACAGGCCGCAAACGTGAGCAGGATATTTTCTTCTGGCACACTGGTTTTCCGGGCGGAATCAAACAACGCTCTAAAGGGCAGATCCTCGATGGCAAGCACCCTGAACGTGTTGTTGAAAAAGCTGTGGAGCGCATGCTTCCCAAGGGGCCGCTGGGTCGCAAAATATTCAAAAATATGCGCGTTTATGCAGGCGCTGAGCATCCTCATGAAGCACAAAACCCGGAAATTCTGGATGTTGCTTCGATGAATGCAAAGAACAAAAGATAAGGATGGGCAAGGATTATGGCTGATAAAAAAGAAGAAGCAGTAAAAGATTTAAAAGAAATCGGAGCTGCTGTTGCGAAAAGCGAAGTCAAAAAAGAAGATAAAAGCGATAAAGAAAAAGTTGATGCAGTTTCTGAAGCTCCCGCTAAGAAAGAGCCAAAACTCGATAATCTGGGTCGCTCTTATGCAACTGGCCGCCGTAAAGACGCCGTGGCACGTGTCTGGATTAAACCGGGCACAGGCAAGGTTGTCGTGAACGGTAAGGATCAGATCACTTATTTTGCTCGCCACACACACCGTTTGATCTTGAACCAGCCTTTTCTGGTTGTTGACCGCGTCGGTAAATTCGATGTGATGGCAACTGTGAAGGGCGGCGGTCTGTCTGGTCAGGCCGGTGCTGTTCGCCACGGTATCTCACGCGCTCTTGAGAATTTTGACCCGACCTTACGTCCTGTGCTTAAAAAGGCCGGAATGATGACACGTGATGATCGTATCGTCGAACGTAAGAAAGTCGGCAAGCACAAGGCTCGTCGTACCAAACAGTGGGCAAAGCGTTAAAAGCCTGCGAATACATAAAGATTTTACTCAATGCCCCGTTCCCCCCGGGGCATTTTTGCTATATAGCTTTTCCTATGATGAAAAGTATAATATTGCCCTATAAAGGGATCGCACCTGAAATTGATGATACAGCTTTTATAGCACCCGGAGTTTGCATTTCTGCCGACGTTAAAATCGGCGCTCACTCAAGCATCTGGTATGGCTGTACTCTGCGTGGCGATGTCTATGAAATCAGAATAGGGCAGCGCTCCAATATTCAGGAAAATACAGTTATCCATACAACCGGCGGAGTTTCCGGAACATATGTAGGAAATGATGTGACGGTTGGCCACGCTTGCATACTCCACGCCTGCACATTAGAGGATCATGCGTTTATCGGTATGCAATCATGCCTTCTGGATGAATCTCATGTAGAAAGTTTTGGAATGCTCGCAGCCGGATCATTGCTAACCCCCAAAAAACGTGTCCTGTCGGGTCAGTTATGGGGAGGCTCTCCGGCATGTTATATGCGTGACTTAACCCCCGAAGAAATTGACATGATTAAAAAATCTGCCCCAAACTACGTTGAGCTGGGGCAGGGTCATAAAGTTGAAATCAATAAGTTATAGGAATGTAGTTTTTATAAACCGTTCAACAAGTTATTGGGTTGTTTTAAGGCCTGGATTAATCACCGGCTTTTTCGGCAGTCACATAGCTTCCCGGCGCAGCTTCAATGCCTTTCGCTACTTTACGTGCCGTAACTTTTTCACCGGATAGCCCTGTCACCCATTTTTGCCAGTGCGGCCACCATGAACCTTGACTTTCAGACGCATTTTTGAGCCATTCTTCGGCTGATTTCGCACTTTTATTGTTTGTCCAGTAGCCATATTTCTTCTTTGCGGGAGGGTTAATAATCCCGGCAATGTGCCCCGATCCGGCAAGAGTGAATGTAACATCACCCCCCAGGAACTGCGAGCCGTCAAATGTAGCAACCCATGGCGCTATATGATCTTCTTTGGTAGAGATAAAGTGGCAGGGGACTTTGACTTTTGACAAATCAATATCTACACCATCAATAGTAATTCCACCCTTTTCGATCAGCTTGTTCTTGCTGTACATGTTGTGCAGATAGAACTTGTGCATTTCCTTGGGCATATTGGTGGGATCGTCGTTCCAGTAAAGCAAATCAAACGGGAAGGGCTCTTTGCCCATCAGATAGTTATTAACGACAAAAGACCATATAAGATCGTTGGCTCGCAAGGCAGAGAAAGTCTTTTTCAAACATGCTCCATCCAGATAACCTTTTTTCTCCATCTTGTCTTCAAGGTTGCTGATCTGCTTGTCATCAAGGAATAGCAATAGCTCTCCGGCCTTTTTGAAATCAAGAAGTGTTGTAAGGAAGGTCGCAGAAGCAACAGGAATATCCTTTTTCGTTGCAGACAGATAAGCAATAGTTGTTGCCAGCAAAGTACCGCCAATACAATAAGCCGTCGTATTGATCTTTTCTTCCTTTGTGATGCTCGTAACCTGATCGATGGCTGTGATAACGCCGTCATGTATATAAGAAGAGAAAGTCTTGTCAGCGTATTTCTCATCAGGGTTTATCCATGACATCAAAAATACGGTATGGCCTTGCTCTACCAGCCATTCAACATATGAATTGCCGGGGCGCAAATCCAGAATATAGTATTTGTTAATCCATGGCGGAACGATCAGCATTGGTGTTTTAAGCACCTTTTCCGTTTTCGGAGTGTACTGTATAAGCTGGAACATCTCATTTTGGAAAACAACACGCCCTTCAGTCACAGCAATATTCTTGCCAAGCTCGAACTTATCATACTGGGTCATGCTGATATTCAGATCACCCTTACCGCGCCTAAGATCGCCAAGCATATTTGCAAAACCGTTAATCAGGTTTTCCCCGCCTGTTTTTATCGTCTCGTTGATAACATCGGGGTTGGTCATCGCAAAATTGGAAGGGGACATTGCATCGGTAAAAATGCGTGTGTAAAAGGCAAGCTTTTCTTTTTCATGCTCGCTGAGATCTTTTGAAGATTTAATACTCTCGTCAACGTACTTGCTCACAAGAAGGTAAGAGTTCTTCATAAAGTTAAAGATAGCGACTTCCTCCCATTCCGGAGCTTTAAAGCGTCGATCGGGGTTAAGAGGCATTTTTGTTGCAAGATGGCTATCATCCCGCTTCATAAATTTCGCAATACTTTTTTGCCAAATAACATAGAAGTCCTGCACAAAATCTGTTTGATGCCGGATCATTGCCTGAGGGTCGCAAGTAATTTCTTTAAGGAAATCGAGGTAAGCCTGACGAACATTCATCGGGTCAGGATTAAAAGACATCATCTCTTTATATGTTTCAGGAGAAGAGTATTTTGTTGCGTATTCCTCGAAAAGGGGTTGTGCTTGTTCATAAGCATTTAAGATCGCCCGACCCAGAGCAACGGCATCCGGCATTTGTAAAGCGTTTTGTATATCATTATTCATAGCCATAGTTAACATTCCTAGTTTTAACTGATTTATTTTTAGTTTTTTTGCGTACATTTAACATGCACAAAAAACTTAACAGCAATATCCATGCCAAGAAAAAATATGTCAGGCAGGAGAACTCTAAAAAAACGCAGGGAAAGTAAGGTGGTGTCAGGGATTGCCCCTAATAAGCAGCGACATTAAAGCATATGTATCAAAGCAGGACAATAGCAAAAAGAAAGGATTTCTCTTATATACACTGTCAATGTTGGGTAAGTTTAGCATATAATTTCTAAAAATATTAAACCGGAACAAGGAAATAATTGCGCAGCAAACCGGAAACAAAGTCCATATTGTTGCAGTATATTGACGCAGCATAGGCATGGGGTTGGCTATGTATACCGGGCAAATACTTCCCGTTATTTTAAAGCTGCAACAAGTTTGTAAAGAGTATTAATAAGCTGGACGGTTGCCCGAAAAAATCTTGTGCCATGCGCACTGAAGGGCTATAGAAGAAAGCAGCTCCTAGTATGGAAACAAACAACAGGAAAGACTAATGACAAAAGAAACAGATAATATAATGGACCGTAACCTTGTGCTTGATATCGTACGCGTTACGGAGGCTGCCGCACTGGCTGCTGAAAGACAAGTCGGAAGAGGTGACAAGGTCACAGCCGATCAGGTAGCGGTTGACGCTATGCGTGATGCACTTAATGCACTTGATATTCAAGGACGCATCGTTATCGGCGAGGGTGAGCGCGATGAGGCTCCTATGCTTTATATTGGTGAAGAGGTCGGAACCGGTAAAGGCCCAAAGGTTGATATTGCACTCGATCCTTTGGAAGGAACAGATATTACAGCAGCAGGAAGATCAAACGCGCTGGCCGTTATTGCAATGACAGATGAAGGCGGATTTTTGAATGCCCCTGATGTTTATATGCAAAAAATGGCGGTGGGCCCCGGGATCGACCCGAATATTCTTGATCTTGACGCACCTGTCGCAGACATTCTTCAGAGAATAGCAGATGAAAAAAACGATAGAATAGAAGATCTTACCGTCTGTATTTTAGAGCGCTCCCGCCACGAAGACCTGATCCATGATGTTCGTGCCTCCGGCGCCCGCATTAGGCTGATTGGCGATGGCGATGTTAGCGCCGTTATTGCAACAACAGACCCTCAAAAAACCGGCATCGACGTTTATATCGGTTCCGGCGGAGCACCTGAGGGTGTTTTGGCCGCTGCAGCATTGCAGTGTATTGGCGGCTCTATGCTAGGACGCCTGACATTCCGCAATGATGTTGAGCGCGCTCGCGCAGAAAAATGGGGCATTGCAGATTTTAATGCAGTATACACCACAGACCAGCTTGCCAAAGGCGACAACGTAATTTTTGCTGCAACCGGAGTAACGGATGGCACGATGGTTCGCGGTGTTCGCCGCACACCTGACGGCGCCAAAACATCCACACTGGTTATGCGCTCTAAATCCGGGACAGTGCGCCACATCGAAGCAACGCACAATTTCGCGCGCAAGACATGGTGGGACAAGTACTAGGGTATAAATACCCATTAAAGAGCCTTCTTGTTTTGCTGCGAATCAAGTAGGCTCAACCCCATGTCTGAGAATAATATTCCACATAAGGTCATCGTTAAGGCTTCATTGAATAAAGCGCGTTGGGTAATGCCTGAAGTGCCGCTGGACGATGTTGAGTATATGATGCGCCAGCACGATATACCGGAAGCAGTAGCACGCATGCTGTGCCAGCGCGAAGTGCCGCTGGACGAAGTATTATCTTTTCTAAACCCCACTTTGAAAGACAGCTTCCCCGATCCGTTCTCCCTTAAAGGTATGGGGGATATGGCAGAAGATATCGCCATAGCGATAGAGCAGAAAAAGGCGTTTGCAATTTTTGGGGATTTCGATGTTGATGGTGCGACATCCTCGGCGGTTTTATACCGTTTCCTTAAAAGCACAGCCATAGAGGCGCCGATCTATATTCCTGATCGTATGAAAGAAGGCTATGGCCCGAATATTAATGCTCTAAAGACCTTGAAGGAGCAGGGGGCAGATATTCTTTTCATGCTCGATTGCGGGACTACGGCTTTTGATATTGTTAAAGCAGGGACGGATCTCGGACTTAAAATAGTAATTATGGATCACCACGAGGCTGAAGAAGATCTGCCGGAGTGTTGGCATGTCATTAACCCCAAACGCAAGGATGATACATCCGGCCTTGATATGCTGGCCGCTGTGGGCGTCACGTTTTTATCCTGCGTTGCGATCAATAACCGTTTGAGAGATCGGGGATACTATAAAAATAACGGCATAAAAGAACCCGATTTAAAGGGGCTTATGGATGTTGTGGCGCTAGGGACTGTGTGTGACATGGTTCCGTTAAAAAAAGCCAACCGCCTGTTTGTGCGCAACGGCCTTAATATGCCACCGGACATAACCAATACCGGGATTAAGGAGCTGGTAAAGGTTTCCGGAATTTCAATGCCCCTAAGCACATATGATTGCGGGTTCGTTTTAGGGCCACGAATTAACGCCGGTTCACGGGTTCATAAGGCTGATCTGGGGGCAAAACTCCTAAGCTATGATGAGCCGGAGAACTGCAACACCATCGCCTGGACGCTAAATGATTGTAACGATAAGAGAAAATCAATCCAGCAGCAAATGGAGCTTGAGGCCATAAAAATGGTCGAGGAGCAAGGGCTTGAGAATAATGCATTAATTATGGTCGGTCACGAAGACTGGCACCCCGGTTTAAGCGGACTTGTCGCAGGACGGCTGAAGGAAAAATACAACAAGCCAGCATGCGTCGTTACCTATGCATATGATCTCTCAGGGAACAAGGAAGGGCGGGGCTCTGGCCGCTCTGTTTCGGGAGTGCACATCGCCCGTAGCTTTATGGAGGCACGCGCAGAAGGCCTGCTTGAAAAAGGGGGAGGTCACGCCATGGCCGGAGGCTTTACAGTGCTTCCTGATAAAGTTGAAGATCTGCACCGCTTCTTGAATGACCACGTAATGCGCCAGATGCAAAACACTGATATGAACGTTGAAACTACTATAGACGGCGTTTTGACTATTGCTGGCGTGAATGTGGATTTTGTCAAAATTATACAAGAGCAAGTCGGCCCGTTTGGTCAGGATCACCCGGAGCCTGTTTTCATGTTTCAAAATGTCAGTATTGGCAAGGCCGACATCTTAGGGGGAAGTCATATAAGGGTCATGCTTAAAGAGTGGGAAGGCGGAGGCTGGCTCAAGGCTATGTCCTTCAGGAGCGTTGGAACCCCGCTTGGCGATGAATTGCTAAAGCAGGGGAATAATGTCCCCAGATTCCATGTGCTCGGCCATATTAAAATTAATGAATGGCAGGGGCGCAAAAGCGCTGAGATGCATATTGTTGACGCGGCGCCAGCTTCTTAAATTCAGTCTTTAAATTATGAGGCATCCCCCTGTATACAGCGATACATTGTACTATTATTTGGTTGCAATAGCTCGCCTGTCCACGTATAAAAAACCCTCGCATATTTAGGTATTAAGGAGAATAGGGGTGCAGGCAAAGCGTCTTCAGGGAATTTTTTCATGGTTTGTAGTTATTTCCGAGCTAAGCCACGTGTTTTGCTGTGTTTTGCCAAGCGTATTCACAACCCTTACCATGCTTGTCACAATCGGTGTTATGACCACTTTGCCGGATTGGATGAATAGCGCGCACGATGTAATGCATGGCTGGGAAGTGCCGATTATCGTTATGTCCGGCGTAGTCCTGACCCTTAGCTGGGTCTTGCATTTGATAAGTAAACGCATTGATTGCCATGAAACCGGATGCGTTCATGAACCGTGTGAACCAAAAAAAGACAGGAATGCTCTTATATTAAAAATCGCTACGGTTCTTTTCGTAATAAACATTTCAGTATATAGTATCGTTCATATAAATTATGGCGCACAGCTTAACCATGAGCCCGGCCTCGCCGTTGAAATGGAAGAAGATCACCATAGCCATACTCACTGATAGTCTTTAATTGTTCTTATTATAGACTGCATCAGGGTCAAAAAGAGGCTTGGAATCATCTGAAAAGCGCATACTCGCATCGGAAAGATTATTAACTCCCGCAGCTATCTGCCTGTAGAAACATGTTTTTCTTCCAGTATGACACGCTGCGCCTTTTGATAAATCATTATCAGGAGCATTTACTTCCACACGTATCCAGATACAATCCTGATCGCAATCAGTGCGCATCTCTATAACTCTTTGTGTATATCCGCTGCTTTCCCCTTTGTGCCAAAGGCGTTTACGGCTGCGTGACCAGTAATGCGCCTCACCGCTTTGAAGGGTTTTTTGCAAAGCGTCCTTATTCATAAAGGCAAACATCAGAACTTCACCGGATTTGAAACAGGTCGTTATACAAGGAATTAAGCCGTTTTCATCAAAGCAGGGGGTAAATACCAGATTTTCTTCCATCTCTTTATTATTCATGGCTGTCCTTTTATAAATCCTCAATTTTTGGGCGTTTTTCTTTTATTTGTTTGCTTTTCTTGCATATTTATAATAGCTCTATGTTCGAATGAAAACACCAATAAAAAATGAAGAGAGCCTAATGAAGTTTAAAGATCTAGGGCTGAGCGATCAAATACTGGAAGCCATTAAGTCTTGTGGGTACGAGACTCCGACGCCGATTCAGGAAAAAGCAATACCATACATATTTATGGCCAAAGATATTGTCGGCCTGGCACAAACCGGCACAGGCAAGACCGCTGGATTTACACTGCCGATGATTGATATCCTTGATGGCGGGCGAGCCAAAGCGCGCATGCCGCGATCACTTATACTTTCCCCCACGCGGGAACTTGCAGCCCAGATTGCCGAGAATTTTGATACATACGGCAAGAACAGCAAGCTGACCAAAGCGCTTTTGATCGGCGGTTCGTCTATGGAAAACCAGATCAGAAAACTTGAACGCGGCGTTGACGTGCTGATAGCCACACCCGGACGCCTTATTGATTTGTTTGAGCGCGGAAATATCCTGCTTAATGATATCAAGATTCTCGTGATTGACGAAGCAGACCGGATGCTCGATATGGGATTTATTCCGGATATCGAGAAAATATGTTCATTATTGCCGATTACACGCCAGACACTGCTGTTCTCGGCCACGATGCCTGCGGAAATCAAAAGGCTGACAAAAAAATTCCTCAGTAACCCAAAAGAGATTATTATTACGCCATCAGAATCTACAGCCGAAACGGTTGAGCAGTTCTATATCCGCACCGCTCCCAAAACGAAAAACACAATGCTTGAGGCGATCATTAAACAGGAAAAAGTGAGAAACGCTTTTATCTTTTGTAATCGTAAGCGCGATGTTGATGAGCTAAGTAAATGGCTGAAAAAAAGAGGGCATAGCGCTCAGGCGATGCATGGAGATCTTGCTCAATCCAAACGTACCGAAACGCTGGATCAGTTTAAAAATGGCGAGATTACCTTACTTGTGTGCAGTGACGTGGCAGCCCGCGGAATCGATGTTGACGATGTCTCCCACGTGTTTAATTATGACGTGCCGTTTAACCCTGATGATTATGTCCACCGCATTGGCCGTACAGGCCGCGCAGGCCTTAAAGGAAGGGCGTGGATGCTTATAACAAAACAGGATGATAAGTATTTAGAGGCTATAGAACAGCGCATCGGAAAAGCTACTTTCTGGACGGAGTTATCAAACGATAATGGCGATAGCGGCGATAAAAGCAGTAAAAGTAACAAAGATAATAAAGATAATAAGGGTAAAACTGCTTCTAAGGCACGTAAGCCAGCCGCTAAAAATCCTGAAAAACCAAAGAAAAATCAAGAACATAAAAAACGTTCTTCAGATCATTTTGAAAGTAAGAAACAAGATCGGGATGACGTTACAGGTTTTGGCGATGAGACCCCCGCATTTTTCGGCAGGTAATTATTTATAAATCATTTTAAAATGCCTGTGAGTATATTGCCGCAGTTTTTAGCTCAACCTATTGACTTTGTGGTCATTTAGCCCAACACTTGGCGGGAGTTGTGCATAGCACGATTATTGAGTTTTTCTCCTTACATATTACATATATTAAATGAGTAACTATCCAGCGATAAAGTATTCCTAAATGTCCAAAACAAAAACATCCTTTCTTTCGGCAGTGCTTTTAGGTGTCTTGTGTACCTCGGCATCTTTTCTACCAACAAAGGCAAATCAGGCACATGCTTCCAGATTAGGGCAGGGCAGCAACTCCCCCGTAGACTTGCAAGCCGATAGCCTGATGCATAATCAGGACGGGCAAAGCGTGACAGCGACTGGCGATGTAATCCTCCAGCAGGAAGGCAAAACGGTAAAAGCCGATAAGATCGTATACAGTTTACAGGAAGATAAAGTGATAGCGACCGGCAATGTTGAGTTTATTGATGTGAACGGGGATCGCCACTTTGCCGATAGGTTCGAATTTAACAACACGCTCAAACGGGGCTTTATCGAAGGAATGAAAAGCCTTCTGGCTGATGGCTCCCGCTTTACTGCATCTAGCGGCCTTCACATAGATGATAACAAAACAATTATGAAAGACGCGCATTATACACCTTGTGAAGTGTGCGAGCTTGACCCTGAATCTCAGCCGGACTGGCAAATACGCGCTTCCGAGGTTGAGCACGATAAACAGGCAAAAACTATCAGTTACCGTAATGCACGTTTTGAGATCAAAGGTGTACCAGTGGCTTATATGCCATACTTTTCCCACCCGGATGGTTCTGTAAAAAGGAAAAGTGGTTTTCTAACCCCTAGTGCCGGTTATAACAGTGATCTTGGCGCCTTTGTTGAAGGGCGCTATTACTGGTCGATAGCTCCTGAAAAAGACCTTACTTTGGGGCTGGTGGCTATGAGCGAGGAAGCCCCTTTAGCCAAAGCACAATGGCGGCAACGATGGGAAAACGCATCTCTTAACGCAGCCGGTAGCTTCACATATTCCAACCGCACCGATAGCGAGGCCGGGGTCACGATTAATCGTAGAGAAAAATTACGCGGCCATTTGAAATCGGAGGCTCTATGGGACATCAACAATAAGTGGCGTAGCGGCGCAAATGTCTATCTTGTGTCAGATGAGCAATATCTCCGCCAGTATGATTTCGATGATGAAGACGTTTTAAAAAACGAAATATATGCCGAGCGCTTTTCCGGCCGTAACTATGCATCTGGAAGGCTTTTGGCGTTTAAGGATGTGCGCGTTGACGACGACACCAATGACGAAGACCAACCAAATATCCTGCCTGAAATTGAAGCAAGCTTCTTAGGGGAGCCGGGCAGTGTACCCATATTAGGTGGTCGCTGGAGCCTGAAGACTTCATTGCTTAGTCTGCTTCGTGATAAAAACCAGCAGGATGTAAACAGAGGGCATGTCGAGCTTGGCTGGAATCGCAGACTTGTCTCTCCGATCGGGCTTGTTACAACGCTTGATGCAAATGTGCAAGGAACTTTGTACAATGTTAACGATAGAACCGGTTCCGACACGAATAGCGCTATTGAAGGAAATTCCACGGAAAGCAGAAGCTTTGGGTACATAAACGCAAAGACAAGCTATCCCTTTGTAAAAGGCTATGAAAACGCTCAAGCAGTAATAGAGCCGGTTGTCTCGGCAACTCTCGTACCTGAAGTTGACACAAGCAAAATCCCTAATGAAGATAGTCAGGACGTGCAAATCGATGCTTTAGGGCTTTTTGAAGCCAATCGATTCCCCGGCATAGATGGTGTTGAAGATCACTCACGCGTAACCTATGGGGCAAGGGCAGGGCTATATGACAATGAAGGGAATTTTGGGGATGTCTTTGTCGGACAAAGCTATCGTTTTGAAGATGATGAGAGTCTGTTTTCTTCGGGATCGGGGCTGGATGAACAAAGTTCTGATTTTGTTGGTGAGGTGAGGGCAGGATATAAGGGTGACTATTCTCTGGATTATCGTTTTCAACTAGATAACGACACTCTGGCTCCACAGCGCCACGAGGTTGAGGCAAGAGCACGTATCGCGGATTTAACGCTCTCGTCACGTTATTTGTTCGCCAAGGCAACAAGCAATCTTGATAGCAGCGAAACACGCGAGCAGATTTATAACGGAGCCTCTTACTATATTAACGATAAATGGCGCGTATATGGTGGAGCGCGTCACGATCTTGGCGACGATCCGGGAATGCGTAGCGCCAATATGGGCATAGTTTATACCGGCCAGTGCGTGTCGCTATCTCTGGTAGGTAACCGAACACTGACAGATGAAGTTTCCGGGGACAGCGGTACAGAAATATTCCTGCGCATAGGGTTCAAAAATCTTGGGGAGTTTCAGACGTCAGCAGTTCAGCTTGGCGGAGACGATGAGTAATTTATTCTAAACTTTTTTGTTTATAAAAAGCTGTAACACTCCATTAAAGGGAAAGAGAATAGAGCTTGATTTTCGCCATGGATCAATCATTTAACATGTGGTTTATGCTTTTTTTGACAGGGGCTGCTATATACGCCTTTATCAGTGAAAAGCACCCGATGGAAGTCATAAGTATTGTCCTGATGACTGTGCTTCTTTTGTATGGGCAGATATTCCCTGTTATTGATGAAAGCGGTACAAATCAACTCAGCGCACAAGCAATATTATCTGGTTTTTCGAATCCCTCGCTAATAGCGGTAATGGCGCTTTTGGTGATGGGGCAAGGGATGATCCACACGGATTCCTTACGTTTCCTGACTAATTTACTTGTAATTGAAAATAATAAATTCGCATGGGTATCGATCCTTATGATACTCGTTTTTGTGATGGTTTTAAGCGCATTTATGAATAATACGCCACTGGTGATTATTGCTATCCCAATCATCCAGTCGTTACTCCACACGACAAGAATGCACGGCAGTACTATCATGATGTCTTTAAGCTTTGTGGCAATACTTGGCGGCATGACAACGCTGGTCGGCTCTTCTACTAACCTACTGGTTTCCTCATCAATGGAGGAGCTGGGGCAATCGCCTCTGTCTTTTTTCGATTTTACAATTCCCGGAAGCATTATGGCCGCCATAGGCTTTGTGTATGTCATATTTGTTTTACCGGGGCTTTTGCCAAAACGCGGAGAAACCATCAAAGAAGAACTGGGGGGTGCTGAAACCGAGTTTGTTGCCGAGCTGGATATTGCCCAGGACAGCAAGTTGGTTGGAGAAATCGCGGAAGAAGGGCGCTTTCCATCCTTAAAAGACCTGAATGTAAAACTCATCCAGCGCGCCGGACAGCTTATTTTACCTCCCTTCACGGATCAAACCATAGAAAGTGGAGACATTTTGATTGTCGCAGCCACGCGGGAGGCTTTATCTTCTCTTTTAAGTAAATACCCCGGCTATCTTTTGTCAGACGATGATGCCGAAGCAATACATGGTAATGACTCAAACGGAACAACCGAAGATGAAGAAAGTGAGAGTAGCACCGTTCTTGAGAACGCGCAGACCAGAGTTCTTGCTAAAATCATGGTGACTCCGGCATCACGCATGGTGGATATGTCAATCGAAAACACAGGACTGGACAAGCGATTTGGCGTGATTGTACTTGGTATACGCCGCCGGGCGCGTGTCGTTCGCAGGCGCTTGGGGCGCATACGTCTGGAAGCAGGGGATGTTTTGCTGGTTGTAGGCAAGGATAACAACATTAACAGCCTGCGCCAGAATTCCGATTTTATTGTTCTATCCGGTTCAAAAAGAGATTTGCCCTTGTTAAGCAAGGCTCCTGTGGCTTTGTCAATTTTTCTAGCCGTCATAGCAAGCGCAGCTTTAGGCTTTGTCTCCATACCTGTAGCGGCATTTAGCGGCGCAGCCGCCATGGTCGGAACAGGCTGTCTTAATCTTCGTCAAGCCACGCGGGCTATCGACCGGAAGATATTTTTGCTCGTAGGGTCTATGCTGGCGCTGGGCTCCGCGCTACAGGCCACAGGCGGAGCCGAATATATAGCAGGGCTAATCCTCTCAGTCCCCCATGGGGACTCTCCGCTGTTCATCGCGGCAGTGTTATTCCTGATAGTTGCTATCGCAACCAACGTTTTGACAAACAATGCCTGCGCCATTTTGTTCACACCGATTGCAATTAATATAGCCAATGACTTCGGCGCTGTTGAAGGGCTGGACCACAGCCTGACATATATTTTTGCTCTAACCGTAGCGTTCGGCGCGAATTGTTCTTTTGCCTCCCCCATAGGCTATCAGACGAACCTTTTGGTTATGGGGCCGGGGCAATACAGGTTTAGAGATTTTGTTAAAGCAGGAACGCCCCTTGTTCTTGTGATCTGGATTACGTATATTTTTATCGCCAAATATTATTTTGGGCTGTCATAAAAGATTAAGGCAGAATACAAAAGATCAAGATATAATAACGAAGCAAAATAATTTATGACTTTTTCATACTATAACCCCAACGACAGATACCGTCAGCGCGCGGCGCGGCGCATTACATTCCTTCTGGGGTCTGGCTTCTTTTTTGCAATTATTTTGGGTTTTGGGTTTTGGCTTGGTGGTATGCGGGCACAGCAAAACATGTACATTTTGCAGGAAGAAAAACGCATCATCAGCGAGGAACGGGATCGTGTTCAGGCCGAGATGACGAAGATGCGCGCAGAATCACAGACCGCTAAAGTACGTTTGGAACAACTGCGAGCAAACTATGATGAACTTCTTGGCGGCGGAGCGATGAAGGATCTTGTCTCGCTCCTGCGCCAGCAGATTGATGCAGGCGTGGATATGAAGCGCTTGCAGTCGGTTTTGCTGTCTGCGCGCCCTCCACAAAATTGCAGCGCTCCACAGACAAAAAGGTTCGTGGTTGATACTCCTGTATATAACGGCCCCGGCAGTCGCGTGGTTCTCCCGGGGGATGTAGTCATCGTAACCGCGAGTGGCGCTTCTGCTCAAAACGCGCAAGGGCGCAAGGAAGCATGGTTTGACCCCGGCCAGCCCGTCGAGATATCTTTTAAAATAAAAGACGGTAATACAGAGACTAAAAAAGGTATTTTGCCTATCTATCACACAGTGGTTTACGGGGACAAAGAATACAGATTCACGGTAACAGCGGGAGATAAATCATTTGTGCAGTTAACGCATGATAACTGTGATTATCCTTAAAGTTAGAATTTTAGATTTTTTCGGGCAACATTAAAGCTTCGAATAAAAGCGATATCGGCGTTTCAATCTGCAAATTGACATCAACAGGATCTTTCCTTTTCATGGCTGGATTTTCTCCTCTTGCACTTAGCGTCATCATGACCCGATCACTTAAATCGCCATCAAGGCGGATTTCAAAAAACTCATAATGATAATTTTCCAAAGCTTTACGCAAGATTTCATTTTCAACAGTGTGCCCGGGAAATAACCCTTCCGTAATTGTTCTTGAGATTCGAATTATTCCCTTATCCTGACTTTGGAGCAAACCTCCAGTAACATTTATACCACCATCTTTTGTCTCGTAAGGAATTCTTCCTGCCAGTTTACCGCTTACAAAAATACCAGATAATTGCGCGTCGCGGGTTAATTGAGCAAGATTAATATTAGAAACATCCAAAGAATTGCTTTTTATAATCTCGCCATCCTTGGTAATAGGCTCTTGCGTTTTTATTTCGCCGCCATAAATTTTTAGATTAAGATGCTCCAGTAAAGGTTTTTTGATGTTGTTAACGTTAATGAACAAAGTGCCCGTGTGCTCAATATTGTCTTTAAGCGGAAAAGAAAAATTGAGTGTATGCTTCCTTTTCTTTTGTTGGGCTTCACTGCCTCCCAGAAATACGATTCCCTGAACCTGTGGAATTTCCAAAGAACCGAAGTCCAAAATACCATTGTGAACCGTTGTATGGGCAACCCATAAAAAGGCAGGCTTGGTAGCATAGTCTCTGAGTGTAAAATTACCCAGAGCAGAAAGATCAAACCGCGTCCCGTCTTTTGCTTCCGGTGTCGGGCGAAAGGTTGTTTTATCCATTTCGATATTACCGACAAGGTCTGTAGCTTTTTGCGGATCATTTTTATAAGCAACCTTTATAAGAGCTGCCGGTTTTTTATATTTTATATTGAGTGTTCCGCGTATATCCTGACTTTGCGGATCATAGAAATTTTCAATGTTTATTGAAGGCGAAGCGATATCAAGCAGGGTTTTTGGTATATATGCGTTGACGCCCAATTTCTTGTTGCGTCCAAAAAAATTCTGAATATCGTTAAGCTTTTTGGGGAAAATGTTTATCTGCGAGCGATACAGCTCCTTTTTATTATTTGCACTGGCAGTATGGATTATCTCGCCTTGCCAGTCTATTTGCTCATTCCCGAATGTAGAGCCTTTCAATATGTATTTCTTTTCAGAAGGGGTGAAGTTTATGTTTGTTTTAACATTGCTAAGAGGCATATCGAGCCAGAGCAAAGAGGCAAATTGAAAATCTCCTGACAGCGAAAAATCGGGAGATTCCCTGTTATAGAAATAGGTTCCGCTAAGCTTGCCGTTCCCGCGTTTTGCACTGACATCGGTCAATTCTACAAGAAAGTCTTCAAAACTGGCTTCAAAACTGATGTTATTATCGCCGTTAATTGAAAAATCAAGCTTTGATACAATCCCCAGTTTATTTTGTTTTGTTGCTGCGTTTGCTTTTATATCGACCTGTCCATTGCTTTTAATCAGGATTTGCCCGTCTCCATTAATTTTTATCCCGCCAAAGTGATCGGATAGAAGATCTAGTGTTGCAGATTCGATGGTAATTTTATCCGCTGGAAAACTTTGCAAACTTTGCACAATTTGTGCATCATTCGTCCACCCGGCAATTATTGGAGAAAACTTGTCAGACAGCTCTCCGGTGAGGCTCAGCCCGTGTACAGTAACGTTTTGCGCCCGCGTTGGATTTATCAGAAATTGTAAAAGCGAGAAATGGATTCGAAGTTCTTCGATAGTACTAAAGCGCTCGGTATCCAATGCAACATTTTTTAGTATAATCTGGCCTTTTTCACGCCTTAGCTCAGAAAAAGCTGGGCTTTCAAACCCAAAACGGTTAAAGCCGCTGATTACGGTTTTTTCTATTTTTTCCGGCACATAGACATAATAGGCATATGTGCCAGCAATACCTGCTGCCACAAAAACAATAGCCATCAAAATGATAATAAAACGATTCATTATTTACTTGTCTTAATGTTTGTCATTACAAACGTGTACCAGAGCCTAGACATCGATATCCTCTACAAATTGTGCATTATCCTGAATAAAACGAAACCGTGCTTCAGCATTTCTACCCATAAGCCTTTGCACCAGATCATCAACTTCCTTATGATCCTGTTTTAGGACGGCATCCTCAACTTCGGCTATATCTGTAGGATTAATCCCTAAAGAAGCCATGGCATCTGGGAGCTTAACGCGCAGCAAAGTCCGTGACTTTGGGTTCATTGTTGTTTCTTTAAGCTGCGCAGCAGGCATCTCTCCAAGACCTTTAAAACGCGAAACCTCGACTTTCTTTTTCCCGCTAAACACTGTTTTAATTAGCTCGTCTTTATGCTCGTCATCGCGGGCATAAGCGCTGAGCGTACCGCTAACCAGCCGGTAAAGAGGAGGCTGTGCAATATAAAGATGCCCTTGTTCAATAAGCGGCTTCATTTGCGTATAGAAAAAAGTTACAAGCAGCGCAGCAATATGAGCACCATCAACATCCGCGTCCGTCATTATTATAATGCGCTCGTAACGGAGCTTGT
This sequence comes from Alphaproteobacteria bacterium, assembly GCA_018399685.1. Classification (GTDB taxonomy): domain Bacteria; phylum Pseudomonadota; class Alphaproteobacteria; order Micavibrionales; family Micavibrionaceae; genus UBA1672. The sequence goes on from JAGYOK010000002.1 coordinate 82,180, forward strand.
CGATATTAAAATCCTTACCATACCCACAGCCCAAAGCCTGAATAATATCCTGTATTTCATTATTGGCGCGGATTTTATCTTTAGACGCACTGACAACATTCAGGATTTTTCCACGTAAAGGCAAGATGGCCTGTGTTTCACGGCTACGCCCTTGTTTCGCAGAACCTCCTGCACTGTCCCCCTCAACAATAAACAGCTCGGTGTTATGAGAGTCAGCGCGGCTGCAATCAGCCAGCTTACCGGGTAAGCGCAATTTTTGTGTTGCGCTTTTGCGGGATGTCTCGCGCTTGTTTTTGCGGCGCTGGCGCTCTTCCGCTTTTTCAATAATAGCGTTCAGGAGATTTGTACTGGCAGCAGGATTTTGAGATAACCACAAATCAAAGTGATCTTTGATCGCTGTATCAACAAGTCTGGTCACATTCCCGTTAACAAGTTTTTCTTTTGTCTGCCCCTGAAACTGGGGGTCTTTAACAAACACGGAAAGCAAAATTGCTGCGCCGGACATAATGTCATCCGTTATGATAGTCGGAGCACGTTTGTTGCCTGTCATTTCCCCATAGCCCCGCAACCCCTTGGATAGAGCTGTGCGCAAACCTGCCTCATGAGTACCGCCGGATGGCGTAGGAACAGTGTTGCAATATGAATGAATAAAGCCATCATCTTCTTCGGGCCAGGAAATAGCAAACTCGACAAACCCATCACCATTGGGGAACTTGACCGTTCCGTGGAAAGGCTCAGGGACTATGGTTGTCTTGTCTTTTAGAGTAAGCTCAAGATAATCCAGTAAACCATTGGGGAATTTAAACACAGCCTCAACAGGAGTTTTGCTCTCCGGCGCTAAAACTTCGGGATCACATTTCCAGCGTATCTCTACACCGGAAAATAAAAATGCCTTGGAGCGCAGCATCTGGAATAGCCATGATGGCCTAAAGCTAACTTTATCGCCAAATATTTCAGGATCGGGGTGAAAGCGCACACTTGTCCCCCGGCGATTGTGAACAGCCCCCAGATCTTCAAGATCCGAAAGCGCTATCCCGCGGGAGAAACCTTGCCTGAATAGTTGTTTGTCACGTGCTATTTCAATGACCATATCATCGGATAAAGCATTAACAACAGAAATCCCGACACCATGCAAACCACCAGAGGTCTGGTAGGCTTTGTTATTAAACTTACCCCCGGAATGCAAGGTGGTCATAATAACCTCAAGGGTGGATTTATCAGGAAATTTTGGATGGCGTTCCACCGGAATACCGCGGCCATTATCACGGATAGTGATTATGTTGCCTTTTTCAAGATGACACTCAATCCAGTCAGCATAACCCGCCACAGCTTCGTCCATGGAGTTATCAAGAATTTCCCCGACAAGGTGGTGATAAGCACGCTCATCCGTCCCACCGATATACATGCCAGGGCGCCTTCTAACAGGTTCAAGCCCTTCCAGAACTTCAATCGATGATGCGTCGTATTTATTTTCTGTACTCATATCTTTTATTTGTTTTTCTTTCGTTTACTCAAACACAAATGCTTTCCCGCCACACCCAAAAATTAAATGTAGATATCCGCACTAGCTATATTTTACTTTTGAAACATCTGGCGATGGTAATCCTTTTTTCATCCAAAATAAACAAGTGCAGAGTAATATCCTTAATTTTATGCACGGCGCAAACCAAAAGATTTTTTATGTTGAAGGAAACAAGGCTTGTCTGACAGCAATGATACAGGATAGTATGTCTTAAGCTGGTGGGGTTGTCTGTAATTTACCAAATTTTAAGTGCAGTGTTATTCTTATGAAGATAATAAGCAGTCTGAAAAAAACAATGTTCAAATGTAAAGCCAGAAACTGGTTATTGAACAGGTTTATATTTGTCTGGTTTGCCGTTTTGTTTGTGCCATTAGCGTTTATTCCCCAATACTCTGCTGCACAAAATGAGGCTCAACAAAGCATTGTTGACCGGTTTAAAAAGCCCATGCCCGAACTGCCTTTGCCCGAATACAGCAGATTTGTAGAGGTTACTCGTCCCGTTGCCAAGAAACCTTATGACGAGGATGTTCTTGCATATAGTTTACGGGTACCAAAAGAATGGGAAGAGGGAATAAATAAAACATCGGCAAACTTTGTTTTAAGCGGAAAGCTTTTTCTGGAGCTAAGTTCATACTATGGACCACCGACTATTTCCGGTCGTAGCCGCGTCGTTATCGAAGCTATAAACATGGAAGGTAACCTGACAGCAGAGCAATGGTACATAAAATATATTCTCGAAGGAGGTTACACCACTGAGGGTATGATTGTTCACGACAGCAATAAGGTTGAGTCATTAATAGTCGTGATGGAGGGCGATTATTCCTATTATTTGCGATCACTAATTACGATTAATGGTGATAAAATTATCATGGTTAAGTACTATGTGCCTGTTGAGTATTTTCAAGCGCAAGCTGTTATGCAGGCAATGGTTATATCGTCCTTTAAAATAACAAACCCTATGGAGCGGGAATTTGAAGAAATGTTTCCTTACCGTTTCCTCGATATTGCCGAAATTAAATATCCTACAGGCTGGAAGATATATACAAAGCCGTTGCGTAATACTGAACGGTTGAGAGCGACTATTCTTAACATGAGCGGGGCTGCTCCTGAAGACCCCAATGAACCCAAGAAAAGAGGGAGAACTGAGACAAAAGGCAAACTTGATGTAATTATTACTTCATCATCAGTAAAAAATACACTTATTGAAGAAATTGCAAAGTATAAAGAGCAAATCGAAGGTGAGGGAATGATGATCGGCAGCAGGATACCCGAGGATTACGAGTTTAAATATTCTGATAAAATCGACTTTGCTGTTACAGAGGTTTATAAGGGGCTGGATAGCGCTGATAGCATGAGCGAGTATGAATTCTGGTTCACGGTAATGGTAGGAGGAAACTACTACTACTTTATTATGTTGCTAACACCATCGCGTGATGAAATGTTCGGGACATGGGCAGAAAATGTAGAAAACTACAAGCTTATTGTTTCAAATCTCAGACCCTTGGTTGGTGCATTCCTGGAGAGGGACTGACGCCCCGATTTTTAGTTTAATCATAATCGTGTGACAAACTTTCTTTTTATGAGAAATTTATGAGGAATAGTACATGTCTACTTCAACCGGGTGGGTCACAGATTCAAATCTTTTCACCTCTCTCATCTTAAGGGCTATGTAAGCCTCAATAAGTTCGGCAGTAAACACATCCTCTTTTAGCAAGAAGTCATTATCGGCTCTCAGCGCATCAAGAGCCTCTCGCAAAGATCCACACATTTTTTCAGGATAAGACTCTTTGTCTCTGTTTTCAAAAGCTTCTCCGGGATCGATTTTGTTCTCTATTCCATCCAGACCGGCCATAAGAAGTGCAGATAACAATAAATAAGGGTTAGCCGTAGGGTCAGGAAAACATGCTTCAACACATTTTGCAGAAGCTTTCTTGGTATACGGAATATGGCAGGCCGCCATAGCGTTTTGCTTTGAGTAGGTAAGCATAACAGGAGACTGCACCTCCCCCGCCAGCCGTTTGTAGCTGTTCGTCGCAGGATTTGCAAAAGCACTCAGCGCATCGGCGTGCTTTAAAACACCACCTAGATAATGCAACGCCGTTTCAGATAGATTTGCATATTGATCGCCCGAGAAAATTGAAGACCCATTCTTTAATAGGGTTTGATTAATGTGTAAGGCAGAGCCGTATTCGGCGTTAATTGGCTTAGGCATAAAAGTAGCACTCTTCCCATAACCGTGGGCAACATTGCGCACAGCATGCTTGCTAAACTGAATATTGTCGGCGGCTTCTAAAAGCTCCGCAAAGCGTAGCCCAAGACCACATTGACTTGCTGCGACGCCATGATAATGTTTTTCAATTTCCACGCCCATGCTTTCAATTACACTGAGCATTTCCGCGCGGATATCTGACAGGCTGTCGACGGGGCTTTCTGTAAGAAAAGCCTCATTTGCCGACGGACGATGCCCCATATTTCCTGTTGGATAATCCCGCCCCTTATTATAATAGCCTTCCTCACCATCAAGATGATAACCAACCTGATTGGCCGTATTAACAACTTTGACATCGTTAAAAACAAAGAACTCAATCTCCGATCCAAAATAGGCTATATCACCAACCTTTGACTTTTTTAGATAGTTATGTGCTTTTCTTGCAGTGCTTCTTGGGTCAAGAGCATAGGGAAGGCCAGTGTTCGGATCATAAATATCGCACAATATTTTTATTGTTTTCTGGGCAGCAAAAGGATCGTAGCTTACGCGCGATATATCAGGCTTGATTAGCAATTCAGAAATACCATTATCAAACCCTCCGGTAATAACAGACGAGTTTTCAATAATTACTCCATTATTTAAAAGATCGGGAACAGAGGAATTTGCGTATCGAGCGAGATGGTGCCATTTCCCGTTCAGGTCTGTAAAATTACAATTTATAAATTGAACGCCCTGTTCTTCAATATATTTCTGAAGAGCTGCGGTATTCTTGAATGACAATCTGTATTTGCTCACGCTTGAAAGTCCTTATGATTTTTAAATTCGTAAAAACCAATTCTTATCATGCAAAAGGAAGAACAACAAGCGGGGGATAGCCCGACAGGCATCACTTTTCTTATTTTTTGCCGCTATTTATTGATTATATCCTTGACCTGAGCTTCTGATATATTATAGACAGGATTACCTCGCTTGTGGCGGATGTAGCTCAGTTGGTAGAGCACTCGGTTGTGGTCCGAGTTGTCGCGGGTTCAAACCCCGTCATTCGCCCCATTCCTCCCGCGGGAATGTTCCTACAGGGAAATGCACTCTTAGATCATTATTGCCTGAATATGGTTTATCTCATATCATCCCTCTCCATGAATATGATAGAAAATACACCGCAGTTATGGGCCTCTCAGATCCCTGTGCCAAATGCACAGGATCATAAATACAAGCGCGGACAAGTCGCCGTTCTGGGCGGAGATGAAATGACGGGAGCCGCCTGCCTTGCTGCAGATGCCGCAGCAAGAAGCGGAGCCGGTCTGGTAACACTTATCGCCCAAAAGCAAAGTATACTGGAAATGCTTAATCCTGGCTCAGTTGATCCGCTCCTTATTTACAGGAGCTTTCGTCCCTATATCATTGCACGCAGAAATTACAAAATAGAAAAAGCGCAGGAAAAAGGGCGCGTCGCATGTATCATCGGCCCGGGGCTGGGTGATAATTCTTATAATAATGTTCGAAGCGTTATTCTGGATTTATTAAACAAGGGGGAGGGTACTCCCATCGTCGTTGATGCAGACGGGCTAAACGCCTTCCTTGGAGATAATGAGAACAAAAATCTTTGCAAGGCTGCACACCCGCAGTGTGTTTTAACTCCTCATGAAGGAGAGTTTCAAAAACTTTTCCCTCATTTGGCAGGCACAGTAAAAACAGATCGCTATGACGCCGTCTCGCAAGCAGTCCGTCTATTATCCGGCGGCGTGCTGGTGTTAAAAGGTCATCAAACAATTATTGCTCAATACAGGAATGGCGAAGAGCAGGTGCTGGTTAATAAAATATCCAGCCCGTATCTGGCTACAGCCGGCTCTGGCGATGTACTTTCCGGCTTGATTGCAGGGTTTATGGCACAAGGTATGCCCGGTTTTCAGGCGGCAGCTGCCAGTGTCTGGATGCACGGAAAGGCTTCTCAAAATCTTGGAGCAGGCCTCGTCGCGCAGGATCTTGTGAAAAATATTCCCGTGGTTTTAAAAGAAATACTTGGAATTTGAAAAAAATTAAGGTAAAACCTCGCATCAAGTTCAAAAAATGAACTCGAAGATCGATAAGATCAATAAGTGCGGGTGTGGCGAAATTGGTAGACGCACCAGATTTAGGTTCTGGCGCCGCGAGGCGTGGGGGTTCAAGTCCCTTCACCCGCACCACTTTAAGTTAAAGTGAGCCAAAAAGCCGGATGTTACGGCTTTTTTTTTACTTAAAAAAAATGACGGATTACTAAACACAAAAAGAAGAATAGAGCAATGCAGGTAAAACAGCTTAAACAAGACGGCCTTAATCATGAACTAGAAGTTACAATAGAGGCCAGCGATATCGCAGAGCGTGTGGACGCACGTCTGCTTGAAGTTAGAAAAACAGTGAAAATACCCGGTTTTCGTCCGGGGAAAGTGCCGATGCCACTTATGAAACAGCGATACGGTAAAGCTGTGCTGGGTGAGGTATTAGAGAAAACTGTTAACGAAACCTCTGTTCAGGCGATGAAAGAGCAGGATATCACTCCGGCGCTCCGCCCAAAAATTGAAATTACGTCAAAAACATTCGATGAAGGCGAAGACCTTGTTTATACGATCGTTGTTGATGCCTTGCCGGAAGTTGAAGTTCAGGACTATAAAGGCTTTAAACTAACCAAGCTTGTGTCCAAAGCTGACGAAGCCGCCATTGACGAAGCACTTGTCCGCATTGCTTCAATGCGTAAAACAACCAAGGCAATCGAGGGCAAGCGCGCTTCAAAAGCCGGAGATACCGTTGTTATAGACTTTAAAGGGCGCACCGCAGACGATGATGTCGAGCATCAGGGAATGGCTGCCGAGGGTCATCATCTTGAACTGGGAAGTGGTAACTTTATCCCCGGTTTTGAAGAGCAACTGATTGGCAAAAAAGCTGGTGACGAGGTCGCAGTAAAAGTGACTTTCCCTGAAGAATATGGCGCGGCTGAACTTGCCGGGCGCGATGCTGTTTTTGATGTGACTATCCATGAAATTCGTGAAAGTCAGGAAGCAGAGCTTAATGATGAGTTTGCTCAATCTCTTGGTATGGAAGATATAAAGGCTCTGCGTAAAGCTGTCGAAGACCAGACCAATATGGAATTCGAGAATCAAAGCCGCTTAAAGCTCAAGAAAGAGCTTTTGGACAGGCTTGACGAAGTGCATGACTTTGATATTCCACAAGGCATGAAAAAGCTGGAGTTGGAAAATATTATGCACCAGATCAAAGCTGATAATATGCAGCGCGGAATCACTGAAGAGCCAGACGAAGAAGAAAAGAAAGATCTTGAGGCAATCGCCGAGCGCCGCGTGCGTTTAGGGCTTGTTCTCGCGCAAATCGGTAATGAGAATAAAATTCAGGTTGCCGATGTAGAGCTACAGCGTGCTGTTATTACCGAAGCTCAGAAATATCCGGGGCAGGAAAAAGAAGTATTTGATTACTTCGCCAAGAATCGTGAAGCTCTGGAATCGCTCCGTGCACCAATCTATGAAGATAAAGTTGTCGACTTTATTCTTGAGCTTGCCGAAGTAACCGAAAAGGAAGTAAGCGTAGAAGAACTGACTTCTGAAGATACGGATATTCCAAAGAAGAAAGATACCAAGAAAACTCCGAAGAAAACCTCCAATAAAAAAGAGGGGGCTGCCAAAGCAGAAAAACCCAAATCTAAAAAAGCCCCTGCTAAGAAAAAGGCTCCTGCTAAAAAGGATTCTTGATAGATTATAAAAAATTTGTACAAACAACTTGAACAAGCCGTGCCGTGTGGTACGGTTTGTTTTTGTGAAAGGGACGTATTTTTTTAAGAAAGCCGAATATTCACGGCCAGAAAAAATGCGTGTTACCATTCTTTGATTTTCAATTAAACAATAAAGAAGCAGTGAGAAAATATGTCTGAACGTGATCCAATCGATACATATATGAACCATCTTGTCCCAACAGTAATTGAGCAGACAAACCGCGGTGAGCGTGCTTTTGATATCTATTCGCGTTTGCTGAAGGAGCGGATAATTTTCCTCACAGGTGAGGTAAACGACCACGTATCTGCTCTAATCTGCGCACAGCTACTTTTCCTTGAATCCGAAAATCCGAACAAAGATATTTCATTTTATATCAACTCCCCCGGTGGCGTCGTGACCGCAGGCTTGGCAATGTATGATACTATGCAATATATCCGACCGAAAGTTTCCACTGTATGTGTCGGACAGGCTGCTTCCATGGGCTCGTTCCTGCTTATGGCGGGAGAGGCGGGCATGCGCTATTCTTTGCCAAATTCACGTATCATGATCCACCAACCATCCGGCGGTGCGCAAGGTCAGGCAAGCGATATCGAAATTCAGGCTAAAGAAATTCTACGTCTTCGCAGGGCACTGAATGAAATATATGTAAAGCATACTGGCAGAAAGCTTAAAGACGTTGAAGATTCGATGGATCGTGATAAATTTATGAGCGCTCAGGAAGCCAAAGAATGGGGTTTGATCGACCATGTTGTTGAGTCAAAGCCCGTCAAGGAAGACGACAAAGATAAAAAATAGTTTAGATATTACAGAATTTTGTCGCATAATAACGAACCAGTTTTACCTTGGTAAGGAAGGATGTTTTGTATGTTAGAAGCCAGTAGCACTGCATATGCTGTACTGCCGTTGCGTGATATTGTGGTTTTCCCGCACATGATTGTGCCGCTTTTTGTCGGCAGGAAAAAGTCTGTAAAAGCGCTTGAGCATGTAATGCATACTAACAAGCAAATTGTCCTTTTGACACAAAAAGCCCCTTCCGAAGATGATCCTGCTCCTGAGGCTCTATATGAGGTTGGTACTATCGGTACAATCCTCCAGCTCTTAAAACTTCCTGATGGCACCGTAAAAGTGCTTGTGGAAGGCGGGGAACGCGTGCGTGTTACAGAAATGTCTGAAAAAAAGGAAGGCTATATAGAGGCTCAAGTAGCTCTTATGAGCGATCCTTATGTTAAAGACAAAGAGCTTGATGCCTTGGCAAGAACGGTTATTTCCCAGTTCGAACAATACGTAAAGTTAAATAAGAAGATCCCCCCGGAAGTAATTGTTTCAATTAATCAAATTGATGACGCTTCAAAGATGTCCGATACGATCGCATCTCACCTTGCCTTAAAGATAGAACAAAAACAGGAGCTTTTGGAGCTTTCCAGCACCACAGATCGTCTGGAAAAGATATTCAGGCTCATGGAAGGGGAAATTGGAGTCCTTCAGGTTGAGAAGCGCGTGAGAAGTCGTGTGAAGCGTCAAATGGAAAAGACCCAGCGCGAATACTACCTAAATGAGCAGATGAAGGCTATCCAAAAGGAACTCGGTGATGGAGAGAGTGGCCTTGATGAAATGGGCGAACTCGAAGAAAAAATCGAGAAAACCAAAATGCCCAAGGAGGCAAAAGAGCGCGCCAAAGCAGAGATGAAAAAATTGCGCCAGATGAGCCCGATGTCCGCCGAGGCAACAGTCGTAAGAAATTATCTGGATTGGCTGCTCGGCGTGCCGTGGGCTAAAAAATCCAGAGTTAAAAAGGATATCAGGCAGGCTAAAGCTGTGCTTGACAAAGACCATTATGGTTTGGAAAGAGTTAAAGAGCGTATCCTTGAGTATCTGGCGGTACAGCAAAGAACGCACAAGGTTAAAGGCCCTATACTATGCCTTGCCGGGCCGCCAGGCGTCGGTAAAACTTCTCTTGGGCAGTCCATTGCCAATGCTACAAACCGTAAGTTTGTTCGCATGTCCTTGGGCGGCGTGCGTGATGAAAGCGAAATTAGGGGGCACCGCCGTACATATATTGGTGCGCTTCCCGGCAAAGTTATACAAGGCATGAAAAAGGCCGAGACAATTAACCCGCTGTTTTTATTTGATGAGATCGATAAGCTGGGTTCTGACTGGCGCGGTGATCCAAGCTCTGCGTTATTAGAGGTTCTGGATCCTGAGCAAAATGAACGTTTTCAAGATCATTATCTGGAGCTGGATTATGATCTTTCCGATGTAATGTTTGTCTGTACAGCAAACAATGTTGCCAATATGCCCCGCCCTCTACTGGATCGTATGGAGATTATACGTATCTCTGGATATACGGAAGACGAGAAACTTCAAATTGCGAAACGACATCTCCTTAACAAGCAGATGAAAGCTGCGGGTTTGAAGAAAAAAGAATTTAGCATCAGCGATGCAGCTATCCGCGATTTAATTCGTTATTATACCCGCGAAGCCGGAGTTCGTAATTTAGAAAGAGAGCTTGCCAACCTTTGTCGTAAAGCGATCAAGGAAATTCTGATGAAGAGCAAGACAAAAATTGTTATTTCACCTAGAAGTATTGAAAAATATGCCGGAGTTAAAAAGTTTCGTTATGGCGAGATAGAAAAACTCGACCGTATTGGTGTTGTAACCGGGCTTGCCTATACAGAAAGCGGGGGAGACATTCTTTCTATCGAGGCTGTCACCATGGCAGGTAAGGACTGTAAGGTTTCAACAACTGGTAACCTTAAAGAGGTTATGAGAGAATCTATCACTGTTGCAGAAATGCTTACGAAATCAAGAGCCGCACAATATGGGCTTGATTATGAAGTTCTTAAAACAAAACAAATCCACGTGCACGTCCCAGAAGGAGCAACTCCAAAAGATGGGCCTTCTGCAGGAGCCGCAATGGTCACAGCAATCATATCAGCATTAACAGGAATTCCTATTCGCCGCGATATTGCTATGACCGGCGAAGTTAATTTGCGTGGCAATGTGACTGCAATTGGAGGGCTGAAAGAAAAAATGCTGGCAGCTCTTCGTAGCGGCATAAAAACGGTTCTGATTCCTGCTGATAATGAAAAAGATCTGGCAGAGATTCCCAAGAATGTCACAAAAAATCTAAAAATTGTGACTGTGAAGACCATAGATGAAGTGCTTTCTTGCGCTTTGTTGGACATGCCAACCCCCCTAGAGTCTATAAAAAATGAAGAATTAGACCAAATTTCTTCAAAATCTGCAGAAAACGACGGTGAAAGCGTGATTCACCATTGAGTCTTTTTAAAAAAAGGCTTAAAAAGGAATCACTGGAAATGACTGGAAAGCTGCACTGACGTTTATTTTTATGTGCGACAGTCTTTTTTAGGTCTATTTTTAATATTGGTTTTAAAAATAGTTTGGTTTTTTACTTAAACACATAGGGGGTTCTTGTGAACAAAAATGACCTAGTATCAAAAGTTGCTGAAACAGCAGACATCTCAAAACAAAAAGCAGCTTCTGCAGTTGACGCTGTTATAGAAGCCATCAAAGGCAGTCTGAAAAAAGGTGAAGATGTTCGCCTTGTCGGTTTTGGAACATTCTCTGTTTCAAAGCGCGCAGCAACAACAGGCCGTAACCCACGTACTGGCGAACCAATCAAAATTCCGGCTTCTAAACAACCTAAGTTCAAAGCTGGTAAAGATCTTAAAGAAGCTGTGAACAAGTAATTTTACGGTTCATTCATCTTTAACTGTTTATCGAACAGGATAGAGTTTTTACGTCGGCCACACCTTAATTGGTGCGGCCGGTGTCATTTTTAGATAAACTGCTTCATATTGCGCTAGTTAATGACGCGTTTGTCATCAATAAAGCCAAAATTTTCTTTTTCTTCTTCCGTTAATTCTTCGTCTACTTCTTCAAGGATTTTGAGGAGTCCCATCCTCTCGCTAACAGGAATTTTGGAAAGCCTGGAGTACATAGATAATAAAACTAAAGTTGAGCTATCATTGAGAACATCTGTTAATGCAATGTTCTCGTTATTTGCCCACTGCTCTATTACATAAATAGTATTGGCAATTATCTTGGAGACTTCACCCAGATTGGAGTTTCTAGCTTCCTGGCTTAAATAAAATAAAGAAGCTGTTATTAGTCTTAAATCATTATCATTATTTAACATTTTTACACCTGTTTACTTTAGTTTAATGGCTACGCAGCAATTTTTCGGCTTTTATCAGTGCCGTAATCCAGAACTGTGTAGTTGATTCCGGTAATTTCACGTACATTTTTGAGGGTCTTTGCTGATACTCTCAGGTTTCCGGCACGAATTTTGTGTCCCTCTGCACTTTTATGGACATCTCCCATCCATTCAACATCCCACCCGGAATTGGCAAAAATCCTTCTCCAGTAAGCAGGGAACATGACACCAATTATGCTCTTGATATTTTTTTCAAGCGCAAACTCTAAATATCCAACGACAATTTCCTGAATAATTTTTTTTCTGTAATTTGCTTCAAGGCTTTTTTCTATGCAAAAACGGCTCCCCTCCCAGATATCTACGCTGGTGGGAATATCCTCATACGTGACTAGATGTGGAAAAGCTTCTTTTAGCATATAAGGCCTGTCGGTTGGATATAGGCGGGATGCACCCAAAGCCGCTCCCGAATTATCTCTTTTAACCAGATAATATGCCGCAGGATTATCGTAGGAGTCGTATTCCGCGTTTTCTATAGCCGGAACGTCCCATTTTTGTCTTTCTATGACGCTCTTATATCTGAGTTGGTGTTGGCTATAGAGCGGATTGCCTTCAAACAAATGGTTGTTTTTTAAGTGCACACATTCAATCATTCTTCTCTCCTCGTTCGACCATTAGTCTTACGAGCTTAGAAAAGCGGATTTTATATAAGAATATTACCTGACAAGTTCATCAGGTTTATCTGAAATATGGCTTGGAAGTATGAGTCCAAGACGAATTGCCTTTGTGATGGCGAAAATTCTTTCGTTAGCAGCCAGCTTTGAATACACATTATTCAGGTGAAATCGCACAGTACTATAAGAAATTCCTAATATATCTGCTATATCAGCATCACTTTTTCCTTCAGCTGCCCATAAAAGAATTTCGTGTTCTCGATTGGTTAATTTTATTCCAGCATCTATTTTCTCACCGTTTTCAGCAATCAGCAAATCCGTGTATGCCAGATGAAATTGGTTACAGATTGCCTTTATTATCATTAGTGACGTTCTGTCGGCTTCGGGATTACCGTGGCTACTGGCCATTCCTACACCGGACAGCTCCCCGTTTACACCGTGCATGGGCACAGCAATTCCGTCTATAAGATCCGCCTCTCGCGCCTCATACATCAGCTTTTTTTGAATTTTGGAAATGTTCAGATGGTTTGTTACAAAGTCCCAGGTGAACGGACGGTTTGAGTTAAAACAATATTGAGGAACGGGATCAATTTTTTCATAGCCATTGCTTATATAATATTTCATCCAGTCATCAGGATAGTTTTCAAAAACTCCGTGCCCGGATGAAAGATTGAGGGAAGGATGGCTTGTTATCAAGCTATAACATATCCGGTCATAGCCAAAGCCTCTCATGGTTTTTTTAAATTCATCAAAAATAGCGACCGCTGTCGGAGCCGCATTCGTTTTTTCGATAAAATTTTCAATAGTGCCTATAACTCTTCTCCTAAAAGTGTGTATACCAAGTAATTAAAGAGCTATTCGCTCAGGCTTTTTAACACTCTAAGGAAATTACGTCTTAGTTCCTTATTTTTGATATTTCCAAAAAATCTTACAATTTCCATAGTCTGTTTATCTATTTTTAAAAAGTCAGTAACGTCTTTGTCCGCTTGTTCAAATTCGTCGTTTCCTTCAAAAAAATATAGCAAATCTGTTTTTAAATATTTTGCCGCCCGATATAGCCTTACAGCTGTTATTCTGTTTGTCCCCTTTTCATATTTTTGAATCTGTTGAAAAGAAACACCCATAGCTTCTGCTAGCTGTGTTTGTGAAATGTTTCTTATTTTTCGCATTGTACATAAGTTTTTTCCGACTATAACATCAAATTCATCTGGTTTAGGCTTCATATAAACACATCCTTTGAAAAGTTACTTTCTATAACAAAATTTTTTATTTATAACATAGATGAAGTTTAATGAAAGAAACAAATTTTGGGTTGTGCAAGTATGTTGCTGGTTATAATTAACAAAAAAGAGATGCCTTTCGATTTTAAAGGGTTAAGTTTTCAGGAAAGTAATAACAATTCCTGTTTAAACGAAGAGGATGATATGCCTGATGGTTTATTAACTTTCTTCTAAAAAGTATTTCGGTAGTGTTCAAATATTATGGAAGTTTGAGAGATGAGCTTTATTGAACAAGATTTTAGATACTTAAAAAACAGCTTGCATTTTGTTTGTTAAATCATTAGGAATATCACTCTAATTGGTGCGGGTGATTAGCTCAGCTGGGAGAGCATCTCGTTTACACCGAGGAGGTCGGCGGTTCGATCCCGTCATCACCCACCAATAGACTCTTCTATAAAGCTCACAAATCTCTATAAAGCTTATCAGCCTGAAGATGGGCTTGCCGCAACTCACCATCTGATGGGAGAAAACGCACCTCACATTTAAGATCAAAGCCGCTCTTTTTCATTATTGCCGAGCGGCATTCATGGATAAGAAATAAAACATCCATTGCCTTTGCGTCCCCTGTATTAACAATAAAGTTAGCATGTAAAGGTGATATCTGTGCGCCGCCCCTGATTTTTCCCTTAAATCCCAAATCCTCAATAGCCTTGCCGGGAGGGCCGATAATCTCGTACATTTCGGGATAGCTAAGAAATACAGAGCCACAACTGGGCAGTTTTCTTGGAAATTTCTTTCCGCGTTCGACCAGAAGGTTCAATGCTTCATTATGCAGCTTTCCTTTATCGCCCCGCGCATACCTGAATGTCGCGCCAGTAACAATACACCCCATCCTTTGCAGCGCAGATGAGCGGTAACCAAATTCACATTCAGCCTGTTTTAAAACCCTGACCTCGCCATCTTTATCAACGATAGTCACATCAACAAGCTGATCGCCGATTCCTTTACGCTGGCTTCCGCCATTCATAATGATAAGCCCGCCAAGAGCACCCGGTATTCCGATTGCGTGTACACATCCCTCAAGCCCAAGCTGGATTATATTACGCACATAATGAGGAACCCATAAGCCAGCCCCGGCCCGCACAATGCCACCATCTTCAAAGCTCAACTTGTTAAAATTATTGTCCGCAATTTTTATTAAAACCCCTCTATAGCCCGCATCATCAAATAGAATGTTAGAGGCAGTACCAATAACTGTAAAAAGGGCATTATGCTTCTTCAAACAGCGCATCACCGCAGCTGCGCTCAGCGTACTGTCAGGCTCAACAACAACGTCTGCATTTCCTCCTATTTTGTACCACGACAGATCACGCATAAGCACATTACGCCTGACACCACCGAGCACTGCGTCTTCTAGATCTTTAATAATATCACTATTAACTAATTGTTTGTTTGTTTCAGAGGCCTGCATTTTTATCGTTTGTTGTGGCTATCGTTATTTTCTCGCAGGTTTGAAACTATCTTTTATGTGTGTTTATTACAAGCTTGTTGAAAACTGGTATTTGCAGGCACATGATTGTGAAACTCCCGGTTATTTATTGTAGTTTGTTGGCAGGGAATTTATAAATAACGGTCCGACTGATGGAAATTGATCTGTATAGCCTACTAAAAGGCAACGACGTCCTTGTAATTTTTACGGTTATTACTTTTGGGTATCTCCTTGGAAAAATTAATATTAAGGGCATGGAGCTTGGTAATGTTGCCGGTGTTCTTATCGTTGGACTTATCTTTGGAGCATGGGGCTTTTCCGGGGTTCCTCAGATAGCAACATTAGGGTTCACGATCTTTATTTTTTGTGTAGGATTGCAAGCAGGGCCAAGCTTTTTTACCGCTTTTGCTTCTGATGGAGCAAAGTATTTTGCTCTAAGCGTTATCGTTGCGGTTACAGCTCTTTCTTTATGCATGCTTTACACACATATATTTTCTTTGGATATGGGGTTTGATGCAGGCATGCTCGCCGGTGCTCTTACCAGCACACCCACACTTATCGGCGCGCAGGATGCTGTTTCGAACGGCACAGCTGTATTAACTCAGGGCTTATCAGAAGAAGATGTTATCAAGAATATAGGTGTAGCTTATTCCTTAACTTATCTTTTCGGTACGGGAGGCGTGTTGCTTATTATTAAATATCTCCCGATTATTTTTAAAATCGATCTCATAGCAGAAGCAAAAAGGGCTACACGCACGCCAGTATATGAAAAAACAATGAACGAAAACAACTTGCCCATGGTTCGTACTTATCTTATGCAAAACGGAAAAATGGCAGGAAAGACTATCAAAGAGGTTCAAGAGTCTACCAGACAATATTTTACTGTGCTGGGCATTCGCCGCGAAGGGGAGCTTATTGAGGTTACAGAAGACACGGTAATAGAAAAGAACGATGTTATGTCCATTATTGCTTCTGTTGCCCAACATAATTACGCCAAAACGCAAGGGATACCCGAAGTCTTTGATAAAGAGCTTTTGAATTACCATATCTGCACCAAAGAAATTACCATTACAAACTCAGAATATGCAGGTAAAAAACTCTGGGATTTACGCCTGCCAGCCAGACACGGATGCTTTGTCATTGGTTTGCTTAGATCAGGTGTAGAGCTTCCGGTCAGCACGAGCACTATTTTGCAAAAGGGCGATCGCCTTGAGGTAATTGGTGAGGAAAACCGCATAGATCAGGTCAGCGAAATATTAGGGCGAATTGACGAGGACGTTGAAAAAACAGATTTGTTAACACTTTGTCTTGGGGTCGCGCTTGGTTTGCTCATAGGAACCATTGTTCTTCGCCTTGGGAATATATCGCTCAGCTTTGGTAGCGCAGGGGGGCTTTTGATTATCGGGGTTTTGATCGGTTTTCTTCGGTCTATTTACCCGACTTTCGGTTCTTTCCCAAGAGCCGCGCGTAACATAATGATGGATCTTGGAATCGTATTATTCATGTCCTCTATTGGTCTTAATGCGGGTGAAAAAGTACTTGGCGCATTAACATCTATTGGCCCGCTGCTGGTTATATGCGGTATCTCAATTACCATGGTTCCGGTTCTTGTTGCCTTCATCATTGGCCGTTATATTTTCAGGATGAACGCAGCATTGCTACTTGGTGCGATTACTGGAGCGATGACAAGCACCCCATCACTAAATATTGTTACAGAAGCTGCCAAAAGCCAGATTCCGGCTCTTGGGTATGCGGGCAGCTATGCTTTTGCCAATGTGTTGCTTACGTTTGCCGGAGCGCTCCTTATCTTGCTGCAATAAACAGACCCTGAAGAAATGTTATATTCATAATTAGTAGCCCTTGTATTCTCTTCTTTTTCGCGATGTTTAAATCTGTTACAATGCTCGCCTGATTTACTTGCCGCTGTCCTATACATTTTCATGACCGCAAATCAGCAGCTTACAAATCTTTCACCGATAAATCTGTGTATACACAGAAAGGCCAAATCACATGAGTGAACTTAAGATGCAGAACATTACGTTTGATGAATTGCAGGTTGGACAATCTGCAAGCCTTAAACGTACTTTAACTAAAAAGGATATTGAGCTTTTTGCTTTGGTTTCCGGAGATGTTAATCCGGCACACCTAGATCAGGAATACGCCGATGACAGCTTGTTTCGCGGTGTTATTGGCCATGGAATGTGGTCGGGTGGACTAATTTCAACAGTTCTGGGAACCGTGATGCCCGGGCCTGGCACAATTTACATGGGGCAGGAAATGACTTTCCTTGCGCCCGTGCGTATTGGTGATGAGATTACAGTTACACTAACTGTCCAAAGCAAACATGAAAGCAAACCCATAGTCATTTTTGAGTGTATCTGTCAAAACTCAGAAGGCGAAATTGTCGTTAAGGGGAGCGCAAAAGTTCTGGCTCCTACACAAAAAATTAATGTTGATCGTCCACAGCTTCCATCTGTTGAAATTTACGATCGCGATCACTACAAAAAAGTGCTGGATAACTGTACCGGACTTGACAGACTTAAAACTGCAGTAGTTTTTCCTGTCAGAAAAGCCTCTCTCCAAGCCATCAAAGATGCTTACGATCAAGGACTGATTCTTCCGGTTTTAATCGGGCCAAAACAAATTATAAAAAATATTGCCAAAGATGTTGATATTAAGATCCCTTCCAAGTGGGAAATTGTAAGCTCCCCGAATAGTTACGATGCCTGCGCTAAAGCCGTTCAAATGGCCGCAAAGGGGGAGGTGGAAGCTATCATGCGCGGTGATGCCACGATCAAGGAACTGATTAAAGCAGTAATAGCGCCAAAAGCAAATTTACTGACGGATCGTCGTGTGTCTTATGCTCATGTTACATATATTCCTACGTATCACAAGCCAATGATTATTTCAGATACAATGATAAATATTGCACCATCTATCAGACACAAAGTTGATATCTGCCAGAATGCTATTGATTTGTGGCATATCCTGTTTGCCGAAAAAGAAGATGAGAAAGCAAAGGTTGCAATATTGGCTGCTATTGAATCTGTTGATATAGATATGCCCGCAACAACGGATGCAGCATGTCTCGCTAAAATGGGAGACCGTGGACAAATTCGGGGGGCTTTACTGGACGGCCCGCTTGCATTCGAAAATGTTATCACATCACATATTGACGAAGAGGAAGAGACTCTTGTTTCCGCTGTTGTAGGAGACGCAGATATCCTTGTGGTTCCTAATATTGAATCTGGAAATGCTATAGCCAAGCAAATGGCTCTTTTGGGACATGCCGATGCATCAGGCGTTGTTCTCGGAGCCAAAGTCCCCATAATTTTGTGTGATAGCAAAGACAGCTTACGCACACGTTTGCTCTCATCCGCTTTGGCGGTTCTTGTTTCAAATAGACAAAAAATTATAGAAATGTAATTAAGCCTTAATCCTAAACAAAAATTATATCCCTTCACGTATCCGTGGTCAGGGAACATAACCTTGTTAAAGCCTGTTCCTCGCTATTTAATGAAAACCATGCTTGTCCATTTATCAACAACACTTCCCGGTGAGTAAGAAGCTGGGTAGCCCCCCGAAGCTACGCGCGAAGTCCATGTGCTCACAGTTTCTGATGAGCTAGTGTAGTATGGACTGAAATATACAGAAGACCCGCTGTCACCATTCAAAGAAGGGACAAAATACGCATTGAAGGCGCCAGCACTCATACCAATATTATCGCCTTTGTAACCAGTGCCTTTATATGTCGGCCATATCTCCCCACTACCTTGCGGTGTAACAATCACACTGTTACCCACGCCTTCCGTAACATTGAGGAGTTGCCCATCCGGCCCTCTTAGCAATGTTTTTGGCTTGATATTGAAATTCTCAAAATTAACGATCGCCTGTTTTCCTGCCGCACTAATGCCAATACTACCGTCCGGTGTCCCTTTAAATGAGAAGGGCTTGTTATTCAATTGTGCATTAGCCACATATGCTACCGAAGCTGTAGTCAGCAACATAATCACAAAGGTTGAAGTTAATATAACATTGTTAATATGCATAATATAATCTTTCGATCTCTAAGGTCACGGCAGGTTTAAGGACTCTCTCCAGATCATAACTTCATTCGATGATATCAAGCAAGAAGGGTAAAGTTATTAATACTTTTGTGCCAATTATAGTGCAGAATTTTTATTTAACTAGCTCATATAAGAGTCTGTTATTTAATAAAATATTTAAGATTTTACCTATTAATAGGTACTTATTAAGCATGATGAGTACGACAGGAATTTCTGAAAAAAATCAAAATTTGTAAAAAAAGTAGTACCTCATTTAATTCAAAAAAATACCCATAAGTTGTAATTTATTTTTTCTTCGTCAAAGGGTACTAATTCAGTCATCAAATGTTTTTATAACGTTTCATTTCGTTTCGAGAGGGGGATGACCCTTTAGGAATACATGCTAAAAAGATTGGGTTATTATGTCAAAGATAAAACACGTACTCTCTTTAGTTACTCTGATGTTAGCATCTGCTTGTGCATACGCACCGCAGGGAGGTTCGACATTGTCACCAGGTGTAAAGCCGCACTTCAGCTATGGTGTTACAAATAACGATACACCTTACAGCCAATGTCTGAAAGAATTCAAAAAATATAAGGCCAATAATTTGCCTGTATTTGCAGTTGGTGAGGTTGCAGATAAAACAGGACAGATTAACTATGACGAGAACGGGAATGCGCTTACTCAGGGCGCATCGGAAATGGTAATTTCAGCGCTGGCAAAAACCGGTAAAGCTCATCTAGTCGAACGTCTGGATCTTAGAATCCCACTAGCAGAAGTTAAGCTTGCAGAACAGAAAAAACTATCAAGATCTATTAGCGAATACGACAACCTGCCAGCCAGTGACTTCATTCTGGTGGGGGCTTTAACAGAACTTAATTACAATATTGTAAGTGGCGGTGCCCAGCTATTTGTAAAAGGTATAGGTGGTGGAGCCAGAGCCGTTATTGTCAATGTAGCAATGGACTTACGAGTCATCGACTCCAGAAACTTTGCTATCAGATATGTGTCATCTCTGCAAAAGCAGATAGTCGGATACGAAGTAGAATCAAACGTTTTCCGTTTCTTTGGTAGCACATTGATTGAATTCGATGCCGGAGCAATACGCAACGAGCCTCTACAGCTTGGTGTGCGCTCTGTTGCAGAAATGGCCGTTTACCAAATAATGACAGACTTTCTTGGACTTCCTGAGGCAACGGGCTGTGGCCTCGCGGAAAGTGATGCTATGGCATCATATCTAGAACATAGCCCAAAACCTGAAACTAAAGAGAAAAATGAGGAGTACCCTTACAATGAAAATGACTAAAACTCTTCTTGGGTCAGCTGCCGTCATGGCACTGTCACTGGGATATACATCTGATGCGAAGGCATTTGATGATGTGGACTGGAACTGGAATAAGGACGTCACAAGCGTTGAAAACATTACTATTGATGTTGCTGATACTTTTGATATCTCAGGTCTGGTTGAAGTTGAAAAAAATCAGGTTAACATCGGTGATGTAACTGCCACTTCAAGTGTCAGCGGCATTTCTAACAACCCTCCAGGTATTGGTGAAGATGGTGTTGTTAATATTGATGAAACCATTACCGTTGACACAACTTTCAACAAGCCGACAGAACAGGGAGCACCGGGTACTGAACCTGCAATCCCTCCATCAGGTGTAGTTGATGACCCCGATGGCGTTCTTACTGGTTCAGTTGAGCAGGCTTCTTTGACTGAAAATGCAAATAGCTTTAGCCATAGCGTTGACGTTAACTTGCAAGGTGAAATCGCTCTTGAAGCTATAGAAGGTGTTAACGATGCTGTTGACCTTCCTTCCATTGAAAGCGCTGCTACAGCCGTTGGAAACAACCAAACCATCCAAAGCACAGTTGCACTGAACCTTCATGACGGTCAGTACAACATGGGCGGTATGGGTGTTGGTAGTGATGGCCTCCCATTTGAGGCTTCTGTGGGAGATGTTGAGGGAGCTCTAAACTACCTTACATCAACTGACAACACAGCCACTGATATACTTGCTATAGCTACTGCCGGCGCTGCTCTGGGATTGATTCAACAAGGCGAGGTTTCTGCAGATTCAACTGTCTCAGATATTCTTAATGCCAGCATTGACAGTTCTGCAACAGCTATTGGAAACAACCTGAGTGTTGACTTAAATGCCAATATTGATGGAGATGCCTTTGCGATTGCTGATTTGACACAGTTCAATTATGCAAATGTTACCGCTAATTCATCGGTATCTGGCATTGATGTTGACAACTATGCTAACCTTGGCATTCTTGAAATGCCTTTGGTTAACTCTGTTGCAACAGCTGTTGGAAACAATGCCAGCATTTCTGTTTCCTCCCCGGTTACAGATCTACCTTTATAACGGATTAAATAAAGAATTTATCTGTTTTGATACCAAAAAGGGAGGAGCGAATTACCCGCGCTCCTTCTGAAATTTAGGAAAAATAGGAGAATAATTATGAGAATATCGGTAATGAGAAATGTAGTTTTCTACAGTGTAGCTTTTATATCATTTTTTATTGCTCCTGTAGATACAAATGCACAAATGAACGAAACGCCGTGGGGATTTAAAACCCAAAACCGCGCTTCCATAGCCTCATTGATAAAGCAAGTTGAAGATGCAGAGGGCAGATCAGCCGCAAACACAGCAACAACAAGCGGGGCTGTAACGCAACTTATTTGCGGTGGTGATAGTGCAAACGCCTCATCAGCAGGAAACACAACCTGTATAATTTTGAACAATTCCGATGGTATGATTAGCTTAGATCAAACCAACAACGGTGATCAAGGTGCAGATAGTGAAACAACCGAAACAACGAACGTTGATGAGACAATTTATGTTGATGAAGTTCTTTCAACCCTAAATGGAGAATATCGGGATAGTGACACCGAAACACTTAGCAGCTTGATTGAATAGAAAAATTTCGTGTTTTAGTTGTCACTAATCTAAACATACAAAAAAAGCCTTGAAAAAATGTAAATTACAAATATTATAGTAGCTCATCCTTGTATCATACCACGCGGCGGATTTGTGCTTCGCGATAACCCTGCTGTAGTTGAGCGATTGAATAGGAGATTCGATGAGCAAAGATACATATAAAAACATAATCAATGTGTGTATTATTGAAAAAAACACTTTTATACGCAAAGGCTTAGAAAGCTTTCTTGAGAATGATTGTTATGAGGTATTTGCTGAATTACAAAGTGTTCAGGAACTCGTAAATCTTGGAAAAAGCAAGACATCGCACGGGGCAGAGTGTCCATGTGATGTATGTCTTCTTGGAACAAGTTTGGGAGAAGATACAAAAGAAATTGAAGAAAATCTTGCTACCATAAAGAGATATCTTCCCGGCACCCATATTATAATTTTGTCATCAAAACTGGATGAAGGGGTTGTATATACATTCTCCAAACATGCAGATGGGTATATTCTCAACGATATTTCTGCTGAAGCTCTAATGCGTTCTATAGATCTGGTTATGCTTGGAGAGAAAATATTTCCAACAGCAATGGCAGATATTATATCGAGGACAAAACAGCCATGGGAGAGGCGTGTTAACGTTTTACACAGAAATGGAAGAAACAGCCTCTCTCGTCGCGAGGAGCAGGTTCTAAGCTGCCTTGCAAACGGTGACAGCAACAAAGTGATTGCAAATAATCTTGCCATTACTGATGCTACTGTTAAGGTTCACCTAAAGGCAATTTTACGAAAACTGAGCGTCTCAAACAGGACGCAGGCTGCCCTGTGGGCTGTTAGCAATGTTCATAACAGAAATTCAAGCATTGCGAACGATCGTAATTAACGGTAATAGGAGGGAAACCTCTATTTTTTATGCCCTCAATATACAAAGCTCTTCCTTAATCAAGCCGCGGCGGTGAAAGCTTTGAACGACTGATTTGGGTTTCAATGTGTCTGCCAGATAATCCAGAGCAACTTGAGGGTCGCACGCTCCGCACATAAATATATCCAAAGATGCGAAGGAGCGCTCCGGCCACGTATGAATACTAATATGGCTTTCGGATAATACCGTAACACCGCTTACTCCCATACCTTCACCAAACGGGTGATAATGAGAAAACAATATCTCTGCTTTTGCTTTGCGCGCGCTTTCTTCTATTGCATTTTTTATCAATGCAATATTACCCATGTTATCTACACCCCAAAAGTCAGCCAATATATGGCGCCCGGCGTATTGATCGCCGGTAATAGGGCAACGAGAGAAGTAATCGCTTTGTATATGGTTCATTTTTAGATTCCCCCTTTTTCAAGCACGGTTGATATGTCAGCTTCTATCCATGGAGGTAAAACAAAGGAAGCACAGTGCATTGCGGGACTGTAGTGCTTTGTTGTAATACCTGTTTGGGAAAAGCGTTTTTCCAAAAATTCAAGAGTGGGCAGCCGCCAGTTTGGGTCTTTCGCGCCAAACCCCAAAGTCATATATCCACCGTAATATGTCGGTATAGCTGCGATATAGCAGCTTGTTTTGATTTTTGCATTCTTTAGACATGCTAGAGTATTCGAAATTTCGCCCGGTTGAAAAATAGGCACGCCACCTTGCGTTGAAACAAAAGCTCCATCACTCATGATTTTGGCTACGTTTTCGTAAAATTCATAAGAAAACAACTTTTCGCCCGGACCAACAGGATCTGTAGAATCAACAATAACAACATCAAACTTTATATCGGTGTTTTTCACGTATTCTGCAGCATCACCGACAATTAATTCCGCCTTTGGGTCTTTGTAGACATCACCTGCATTGTTAATACAAGGAATATGCTTGATACACGCATCGATAACCATCTGGTCAATTTCAGTCATTACAGCTTTTTTAACGGTTTTATGACGCATGACCTCGCGCAATATTCCACCATCCCCACCACCAACAATCAGGACATTTTCTGGATTATCATGAGAGAAAAGGGGAACATGAACCATCATTTCCTGATAGATGAATTCATCAATTTCGGTCACCTGAACGATGCCGTCGAGCACTAAAACACGCCCTAAAGCATCATTTTCATATATTGCAACATCCTGAAAGAGGCTTTTATCCTGAAACAGGACGCGGTTAACCTCAAACCCTTGATAGGCTTTAGTCCCGTTTACGGTGTAGATGCTATGCACATCTTCTATAAAGTCTGGCTGTTTGCCCATTCGCATTCTCCATTAAAATCCTTCGATAAAAAAGGATATTCAGAATTTATCTGATTCATATTTGCTGAATCAGAGTAACTGAAAGTTCTATTATTTATTGGGAAGGCGGCCGCAACATTACGTTCCATAACGCAAACCCTTTCAAAGCTAGGCGGATGGGACTTAAAGGTCAAAAAGAAGAGCCAAAGTCCGCCCCGGTTCAAAAAAATTCACGCCGTTGCATAACCATTATCTGAGTATCTCAGGGGAGCTATAGCCATAGGCACGCGCGCTCAGAAATAGATATGCTTTTTTTTATAAAAAAGAAAGAAAAAAATAACTTAATTAGGCATTAAATCTGCTACATGGAAGTTTGAATGATTTTAAAGTCTATGCACATTTTCTTTTTTTGTTTTTCTGGTTATTCCATGCCTCAATCTTTTGCTCAAAACTTGCTTCTTTCAATGAGATACCCTGCTTATTTAACTCTTCTTCTAATCCGCGAAAACGGCTCTCAAATTTTATATTACATTTACGCACAGCTTCTTCTGCATGAATATCAAGCATGCGTGCATAATTCGCTAACAGAAAAATAATATCACCTAATTCCTCTTCCTGATTATCTTTATCCTCATTTTCTATTGCTGCCCGCATTTCTGCTATTTCTTCTTCCAGTTTATCCAAAACATCAAGCGGGTTGCTCCATTCAAAACCAACCTTTGCAGCCTTTTTCTGCAGCTTCTGAGCCTTTAAAAGGGATGGAAGAGCCTGCGTAATACCGTCAAGCGCACTTGGCTCTTTTTCATCGAGCTTCTCTTTGCTCTTTTGTACTTCCCATATAACGTTGACATCTTGAGGGCTTATTGCTGTTTCATCACCAAACACATGCGGGTGACGAGAAATCATTTTTGCTGTCACATTATGGATAACATCGTGCATAGTGAAATGCCCGCCCTCACTAGCCATTTGCGCATGGTATATTGATTGTAGCAACAGGTCGCCCAGTTCCTCTTTAAGATCTTCCATAGAATTGCGGTCTATAGCATCGGCAACCTCATATGCTTCTTCCAGAGTATAGGGTAGTATTGTCTCAAACGTTTGCGCCAGATCCCATGGACAACCGGTTTCGGGCGTGCGAAGAGCCTTCATAACATCCATCAGATCATCAATAGTGTAGTGTTGTTTATTTTTCATAGGTAACCCATATTCATTTTTTATGAAGCATGGAGCAGGGTAGAGACAATTTTTCTGAATCACAATATAGAAAATTATGTACTATTTATCATATCCGTAATTAAGGCTTTCTAAACTAGGAGCAGTACATGCTCAATGACGGTTGAGAAAAAAGATATTTTGTGCTTATCTATTATCGGGTCATGACAGGTTTTTATCCAAAATGAAGGCGAAGGTTTTAGATGGTTGATAGAGAATTAGTTAATAAGATAATCACTTTATCTGTAAAAATTTTGTTTTCAGCATTGTTTGTGCTCATAGTTTTATCAATAATAATTTTGGAGGGAACCAAAAAGCCTAAAACTGAAATTGACAAGATATTAGCCGATCAGCGCCAGAATATTTTAATGATTCTTGAGGGTAAGGACGTTACAGATAAGGCAGGGAGTGACGGTATGGAGCATTGGCCGCCCAAAATGAACCAGCCATATCCTGACCTCGAACTCCTTGATCGAAGCGGGCGAGCTTTCAGGATTTCAGATCTTGGGGGATATATAATTGTTATAAGCTATATAGACATGTCTTCTCCCGTTTCTCAGGCTCAGGCAGGTGCGGCGGTTGTCGGAGCATATGGAGGAACAAAAGAGATAGACAAATATTCTGAGTCTTTTTCACAAGTAGTTAGAAAAAATGCGGTTAATGGCTTTTCTTTGCCAAATGATAATGTTCTTGAAATTAATGTTATTGTCTATGGGCAGGATGGCTCTCAGGCAACATTAAATGATGCTGATAGTTGGGCAAAGCATTTCGACTTAGATTTGGATCGTGGCATTATCGTGGCGGTGCCAAAGAAAGATCTGCGGGGCAAGGATGTTCAAGAAATTCTTACAGGGTATCAACTTGTTGACCGACACATGATGCTAAGGGTTGATTCTGCAGGAACAGAACCGAAGCATAATTTGAAGATGACGTTAGTGCCGCTGCTGACAAAACTGGCACAGTAAAGTAATCAAGTAATCAGCATTAAAATGAGTTCAAGAGATTTTGTGCTATAACCAATAGTGGCGGAGAGACAGGGATTCGAACCCTGGATGGGCGTAAACCCATGCCGGTTTTCAAGACCGGTGCATTCAACCACTCTGCCATCTCTCCGGCTTTTATTTGTTGATACGAACTAGAGACACTTTGTAGCGAGTATTAAGGCATTCTGTCCAGAGGAAATTTAAAAAAAGTAGAGCGAATATAAAAATGTACATTATTTTACGAATATTAGCACTGTTTCTGGTTACATTATATATTTGCGCGTCAGCGTCAGATCTTGCTTTTGCTCGCAGCGAATCTTTTAAGTTATGGGTCAATGAAGTCGAAAAAGAGGCTTTATCCAAAGGGATTTCAAAAAGCACTTTTAGGCCGGCATTCAAGGGCGTCAAGGAGCCAGTTGCTCGCATAATTGAACTTGATCGCAAGCAACCAGAGGGAACAATTACTTTTGATCAATATAAGAGTAGAATTATCACGGAAGCCAGAATTCAACAGGGACGGCGTTTATATAAAGAGCACGCTAACTTACTGAAAAAAGTATCCCGTAAATATAATGTTCAACCTCAGTATATAGTCGCACTTTGGGGAATTGAGACCAGCTATGGTAACAATACAGGAGGCTTTGATGTTATAGAAGCGCTGGCTACCTTAGCGTATGATGGGCGCCGCAGTGATTTTTTTCGCTCCGAGCTTATTGCTGCGCTGGAGATCCTTGAAAATAAGCACATATCGTTTGATAAAATGAAAGGATCATGGGCTGGTGCTATGGGACAAAACCAGTTTATGCCTTCCAGCTTTCATAGATTTGCCGTCGACGGCAACAATGACGGCAAGCTTGATATTTGGACAAGTTTACCAGATGTTTTCTCATCAAGCGCTAATTATCTTACTCAAAATGGCTGGAAAGGTGATGAGCGTTGGGGGCGGCCTGTAAGGCTTCCCAAAGATTTTGATGAAAATGAAATAGGCCTAGATAAGAAATATGATCTCAAAACGTTGAAAAACAAAGGAGTGCTCTTGCCTGATGGCAGAGATATCCCGGTTGTCAACGGGATGCAGGCTTCTATAGTAGCCCCAGATGGCGTAGACGGTTCAATATACGTTGTTTATGATAATTATCGTGCAATAATGAAGTGGAACAAATCAACATATTTTGCGACATGCGTTGGCTTATTGGCAGATCAGATAGTACAATAACATTCACCGCCATTACCCAACCTCTAATAAATAAACTGGAGAATAGATGCTCTGCCCCGATAGTTTGTATTGTCTTTGTAAGAATTATAATTTCATTCGAGTTGCTTTAGTTATTATACTGTCAGGCACTGTCTTAACGGGGTGTGCCCAGCTTGAGCTGGCCTCGCACTTTGGCAAGAAGATGTCAGGGGATTCTGTAAAAAGCGTGGGTAAATATAAAGTTGGTAGCCCCTATACAATTAATGGCCGTAGATATTATCCGGCCGTAGATTACTATTATGACCAAACAGGGATCGCCTCTTGGTATGGCCCAAATTTTCATGGCAAACCAACGGCTAACGGTGAGATTTTTGACCAAAATGAGCTAACAGCTGCTCATAAAACCCTTCCTTTACCCAGCATTGTGAGGGTGACTAATCTTGATAACGGGAGGTCTTTAGTGGTTCGCGTAAATGATCGTGGTCCTTATGCACACGGGCGCATTATTGATATGTCCAAGCGTAGTGCAGAATTACTAGGGTTTAGAGGCAAAGGACTCGCCAAGGTGCGGGTACAGGTCTTGGAAGCGGAAAGTATAAAAGTTGCGCAAATAGCAAAAAGTGGACGTGATACCAGAGGTATAGAAGTTCCCATGAACCATCCCTCCTATAAATCACCTTCAATCCGTGTGGCAAATAATGAGTCTTTACAACAAAATATGGCAACTAAATACTCAAATGTAGAAAAGTCAGCGACTATCAATAATGTAGATGGGCATATCAGAAATGGGCGTTTTTATCCTGATCCCGTGGTTTACAGATCACCTGTTCTGTCATCTCCACAAATTTTTGTACAAACAGGCGCTTTTTCAACGCGTGAATCTGCTATGATTTATGCCAGCTCTCTTGATAGCTATGGTAGGGCGCAGATTTCTGATATAAATGTTGGCGGGCAAACGTATTATCGTGTTCGTTTTCCAGCAGCAACTGTGCACGCAGCTGATGCTTTGTTGGAGCGTCTTTCGACAGACGGACATAAAAATGCATTGATAGTGGTGGATTAAGCCGCTCGAGCATGCTTGAATAATATAAATAGATTCGAAAAAAGAGGTTTTGTTGTGAAATACATAAATATTTCAATTATTGTCCTGTGTTGTTTGTTGATAGGTGTGTTTGGGCTAGTATCCAATGTGCAGGCTGCGGATAGTATTGGCACATCTGCAAAGCAGGCTATTGTTATTGATTATAATACAGAAACAATCCTTTATTCAAAAAACGCCGATGAAAAAATGCCAACGTCGTCTATGAGTAAAGTTATGACGATATATATGGTTTTTGAGGCCTTGCAGCGTGGTGATTTATCCTTGGATTCCGAGTTTTTGGTTAGCGAGAAAGCCTGGCGTAAAGGTGGTTCAAAGATGTTTGTGCCAGTGGGAAAGAAGGTTAAGGTCGAAGACTTGATACGTGGTGTTGTGGTTCAATCGGGTAATGACGCTACTATCGTGCTGGCAGAAGGTTTGACTGGCTCGGAAGAGGCTTTTGCACAAGCTATGAATAAAAAGGCACAAGAGCTGGGTATGCTAAATACTCATTTCGCCAATGCCAGTGGTTGGCCTGATCCAGACCACTATTCTACAGCATATGATTTGGCACTGGGTGCGATGGCTATTATCAAGAATTTTCCTGAGTATTATCATTATTATTCCGAAAAAGAGTTCGCTTACAATGATATTAAACAACCAAATCGCAACCCGCTTTTGGGTATGGATGTTGGCGCAGACGGTTTAAAAACAGGTCATACCGAAAATGGTGGATACGGCCTTATCGGCTCAGGCGTGAATGATGATAGGCGTGTTGTCATGGTTCTTAATGGTATGAAAAGCACAAAGGAACGAAAAGAGGAGGGCGCTCGTTTAATGCGTTGGGCGCTAAGTACCTTTAAGAACGTTTTTCTTTTCAAAGATCAGCCGATATTGGCGCAGGCCGATGTATACCTAGGTAAGTATGATAAGGTTAACCTTATATCAAAAATGCCAGTGAACTATGTGGTATCAAAAGTTTTAACGGATGATGTGAAAGTAGAGGTTTTCTATAAAGAACCATTAAAGGCGCCGGTAAATAAGGGTGATGAAGTGGGAACAGTACGAGTATACGTGCCCGGAGGAGAACAATTAGAGGTACCTTTAATCACAGCAGAGAGTGTCGATGAAGCTGGATTGCTTGTTCGCACCGTAACCAAAGCGCGTTTGCTAACAACTGGAACGGGGAAGTTTAAATAATGAAGCGTCGTTTTTTAAGTAAGGGTTTGTTTATCACGTTTGAGGGCGGTGAAGGATCAGGAAAAACAACCCAAATCAATCGGTTATCAGATTTTCTTGCCAAACAAGGTTATGGAGTTATTACAACGCGAGAACCAGGGGGGACGCCGGAGGGTGAATCGATACGAGACGTCCTAGTCCAGAGAGAGGGTGGAAACTGGCTGCCAATGCCTGAAGTCTTGCTTTTGTATGCAGCAAGATATATGCATGTTGAGAAAGTCATAAAACCAGCTATGGCTGAAGGCAATATAGTAATCAGTGACAGGTTTGCTGATTCAACGCTAGCTTATCAAGGGTATGGCCATGGTTTGCCTAATGATAGTATCAAAGCGGTAGAAGCTATAACTATTGGCTCATTTAAACCGGATTTGACCTATATTCTCGATATAGATGCAAAAACAGGTCTTTTACGATCCAAAAAGCACCTTGCTTCCCAAAAAGGATATGAACAAACTGAAGATCGGTTTGAGCGTATGGAGGTGAAATTTCATGAGCGTTTGCGTCAGGGGTTCCTTAGCATAGCAAAGGCAGACCCCGTTCGATGCCGCGTTATAAACTCGAATCAGGATATTGACGCTGTTTCTAAATCAATTAAAGATTCTGTATCACTTTTTCTTACAAAGCAGAGCGTTATTGAGGAGTTTATGGATTTTCCTGAAAAATCCGGTGAAGAGTAATAGGAGATTTTAAGAATATGGATCTGTTTCAGGACGCTCAAGAAGATATCCTTTATGATGATCCTGTGGGCGAGGACATTGAAAAATTTGAAGTAAACAGAGATAACACGCGGAGTTTACGTGATCCGGCAAGTATGAACTTTTGCTTGGGACATGAAACTCAAGAGGCACTGTTTATTGATTTATTTAAGAAAAACAGCATCCCCCACGCGATGATCTTTTCCGGTCTTGAGGGAATTGGCAAAACCACAATGGCGTTTCGCTTTGCACGCTTTTTGTTAAAATACGGGAAATCATGCGCACAAGACAGCCAAAGCGGTTTATTTGGTGATGAAGAGCTATCGCTGCCTCAGGAAATAAAATCACTGGACGTCGATCCCTCAGACCAGACTTTTCATCTTATTGCATCGGGGAGTCATCCCGATTTTCTGCATATTTGTCGTAATTTTGATAAAGTAAAAGGTCGCCTTGATTCTAATTTAAAGGTTGAATCTATTCGCGAGATTGGCCCGTTTTTAAGAAAAACGGCTTCTGAAGGTGGTTGGCGAACGGTTATTGTTGAAGATGCAGACACAATGAATCGTAATGCCCAAAATGCTATATTAAAAATTCTGGAAGAACCGCCAGCAAATGTATTAATTATTCTGATTGCCCATCGTCCCGGTATGCTAATTCCGACTATCCATTCACGCTCACGCAATATCCAGTTTACTCCTTTATCAGCAATGGTAATGGAAACTCTCTTGGCAAGAAAAGAAGGAACTGTAGAATTTTCTCCATCCGATATCGAGGTTTTAAGCTCTCTTTCAGAAGGCAGTGTTGGTCAGGCTATTAAATTTATAGAACAAGATGGTTTGAGTATGCTTTATAAAATCATAGAGCATATGATTTATGCGAAAGAAGGTAAGAGCCATAAAATTCACGAATTTTCCGGATTTATCGCAAAGCCTGCACAAGATGCGCAATACCGCATATTCACCTATACATATCTTTGGGTTCTGCGTAAGATTTTATTTCTTAAAGCACGTGGCTACAGCGAAATTCCTCGGTATATTTGCAATGATGCTACAAACAATTTGCTCCATAATTTCCGCTTGGAACAACTGATAGCCATAAATGATGATGCAAAAAAAGTTTTTGAACGCGTTGATTTTTCTAACCTTGACCGCCGCGATGCTGTACGATCTGCCTTTCATATGATAAATCGATAAGCGTGCGGTTATAAATCTGACCGTTCACAAATATCAATAAAAAGCAGGAGCTATAACATTGAGCGCACATAAGACACCTTTTTTTATCACAACAGCGATTTCTTATGTTAACGGCGTCCCTCATTTGGGACATGCCTATGAATCTATAATGACTGACGTGATGGCGCGTTTTAAAAGGCTGGACGGCTATGATGTAAAATTTATTACGGGAACAGATGAACACGGCGAAAAAGTTGCTCAAACTGCTCAAAAAAATAATATGGAGCCAAAAGCTTTTGCGGATAAAAATGCTGCCGAGTTTTTTGAAATGACCAAAAAGCTTGGGATCTCTAACGATGATTTTATCAGGACAACCCAGCCACGCCATTATGAAGCTGTCCAGGCTATTTGGAAAAAATTAAAAGAAAATGGTGATATATATCTAGGTAAGTATGAAGGCTGGTATTCTGTACGTGAAGAGGCATATTTTACTGAAGATGAACTTACAACAGCAGAGGATGGGCAAAAATACACACCTCTTGGAACCGAGGTTGAATGGGTTGAAGAGCCAAGCTATTTCTTTAGGTTGTCTGCTTATACTGATCCTTTGATAGATTACTATTCTGCAAATCTGGAAGCTGTGCAACCATCTAGTCGTATGAATGAGATTATGAGCTTTTTAAA
Organism: Alphaproteobacteria bacterium; assembly: GCA_018399685.1. Taxonomy (GTDB): domain Bacteria; phylum Pseudomonadota; class Alphaproteobacteria; order Micavibrionales; family Micavibrionaceae; genus UBA1672. The sequence goes on from JAGYOK010000002.1 coordinate 114,672, forward strand.
GCAGGAAGGCGGCCTTAAAGATTTGTCTGTGTCCCGTCACAAGAATCGTTTGAAATGGGGAATCCCTGTTCCTGATGATGAAGATCATGTGATGTATGTTTGGCTGGATGCTTTAACCAACTATATTACGGCCATTGGTTATCCTGATGAGAATTCAGAGGAGTTTAAAAAATTCTGGCCAGCAAACTATCACGTTATTGGCAAGGACATCACACGTTTTCACGCCATTTACTGGCCAGCATTTTTAATGTCTGCAAACTTGCCGTTGCCGCAGATCATCTTCGCGCATGGGTTTATTAATGTAGCAGGCGAAAAGATGTCAAAATCTATTGGTAATGTTTTGTCTCCTGACGACCTTATAAAATTGTATGGATTAGATCAGATCCGTTACTTCCTTATGCGAGAAATTCCGCATGGTAATGATGGTAATTTTGCGCATGAGCAAGCTGTTAAGCGCATCAATGCTGATTTGGCAAATGGTTTAGGAAATCTTGCCCAGCGAGTATTATCAATGATTTACAAAAACTGCGATGCTAAAATTCCAGCTCCGGGTGAATTCAAAGAAGAAGATGTGGCCTTGCTCCATAAGGCGTATGTTCTGGTAGAACACTCCCGGGTTCATTTCAGCACATTTAAAATAAATCGTGCACTGGAGCATATCTGGAGCGTAGTGTCCGCTTGTGATGGATATGTTGATGCGCAGGCTCCATGGGCTCTTAAAAAGACAGATAAAGCACGGATGGAAACGGTGCTGTATGTACTGGCAGAAGCTGTGCGCTGTTTGAGTATTATCGTGCAACCCGTCGTTCCGCAGAGTGCTTCGAAAATGCTGAACCAGCTTTCAGTTTCAGATGATAGGCGTATGTTTGTTAATATATCCAAAGAACATGCAATAAAACCTAGAACATTAATTGAAAAGCCTGAAGGCGTCTTCCCGCGATTGGTTGAGGATGAGGTTTGATTTGGAGTAGGGGATATGTGGATAGACTCGCATTGCCATCTGAATTATCACAAATATGAGGGAATTACCTCGCCCGAAGAGCTTGTTAATACAGCTAAGGGCGATGGTGTGGGCGGTATTTTAACCGTCTGTTGCCGCATTTCGGAAGAGCTAGATAAATTATTAGAAATTGTAGATAGTAATGAAAATGTGTGGTGCACGATAGGCACGCATCCGCATGATTCAGGGTTGGGAGCTGAAAAAGCATATAGCCAGCAAGATATTATGAAAATTGCACAATCCCATGAAAAAATTATAGGAATTGGTGAAACCGGTCTTGATTATTACTACGATAATTCACCGCGCGAAGAGCAAAGAAATTCGTTTGCCAAACATATTCACGCCTGCGTTGAGACTGGAATGCCCATTGTAATTCATACGCGTAATGCGGAAAAAGACACTGCTAATATTATGAAAAATGAAGGGAAGGGGGGGGAGCTAAAGGGCGTTATGCATTGTTATAGCTCTGCGCAATGGTTGGCGGAAGAGGCGCTTGACATGGGGTTTTATATTTCTTTTTCAGGCATGATAACGTTCAAGAAATCAGAGGAATTGCGCAACATAGCAAAAATAGTTCCCCTGGATCGCGTTTTGATAGAAACCGATGCCCCTTTTCTAGCTCCAGTACCTCACCGAGGGAAAATGAATTATCCTGCTTATGTTGCCCATACCGGAGCTTTTATTGCTAATTTGTATAACATTAGCCACGAAGAATTTGCAAAAATTACGACAGATAACTTTTTTAGACTTTTCACAAAAGCGAGAACATCGTGAGCCTGAAAATTAAAATTCTCGGATGTGGTAATTCTTCAGGTGTACCGGCTATCGGTAACTATTGGGGTGTGTGTGATCCAAGCGAGCCGCGTAATATACGAATGAGATCTTCTTTGTCTGTACAATCAAATGAAACAACAATAATCGTGGATACCGGGCCAGATATTAGCCGTCAAACCACCTTATTTGACATAACGTCTATAGATGGCGTTTTTTACACACATCAACACAGTGATCATACGAACGGTATTAGTGATCTTCGTATGATGTATTTCAGGAACGGATGTCATACAATTCCATGTTACGGAAGTGCTGAAGCGTTGGATGAGATATTGCAACGCTTTGACTATATGTTTATCGTCGGTGATCATACAAAGCTTTATCCACCTGTCTTGACTGTTAATAGCTTTGAGACAAATCAGTATAATGAAGTTCAATCTTTTAAGGATATTTCATATATACCATTTCTTATGGATCATGGGACATGTGCAGCGGTTGGATATCGTTTTGGAGACCTTTCATATTGTGTGGATATAAGATCTATGGATGATAAGGCGCTTGAGTGCATAAAAGGCTCAAAGATTTGGATCGTGGATGGGTCTGGCTATAATAGCAAGGATCATCCTGTGCATGCGAGTTTGGAAACACTGTATAGATATAATGAGTATTTGGAGGTGCAAGAGGTTTACATCACAAGCTTGTCACCATCGATGGACTATAAAACTTTATTAAAAGAGCTGCCAGAAGGATATTATCCCGCATATGATGGCCAGACTTTCAAGTCGGAGTGTTAATATACCCCCTCTTCTTGATAATGTACAGTAGTTTACATAATATACATTATCACACACATCTTAACACATTGATTTTGCTGCACATTTTATCCTATCGCGTCAAAATCTAGCGTCGGATTCTAAATGGTCAAACTTTGCAACACTTCCTTAAAGTAACTTCCTGCAGGGGCTTATACATGTGTGTTTTCGGGCACAATGGAAAGCCTCAACCCCATAGCACTTAATGCTTTGGTTACGGTTTCCATTTGTGGTTTGCCTGTTTTAGATAGTGAGCGATAAAGCGATTCCCTAGCTAAACCTGTTTCATTAGCAAGGGCAGTCATTCCGCCTTGTGCTTTTGCAACATTTTTTAGGGCTTCTCTAAATAACTCCATGTTTCCATCTGCTAAACACCCTTCAAGATAAATAGCAGCGTTTTCAGGATCTTTTAAAAGCTCGTATTGCTTTTCAAAATTAAATGGTACGCTTTTATTAATCATGGTTTTAGCTCCTTTCATAGTCAGCTAGATATTCTATTGCTTTTGCAATCATTTTTTTCTGGTCGCTTTTTGTCGACCCTGCCAAAAGTAAAACAACCTCCCCTTTAATGATACTGTAATATATTCTAAGTCCTGCCCCGTGACGCTCTCGCATTTCAAAAAGTCCTTTGGCTCCCTTGATACTCTTAAAATCTCCAAAGTGCCCATATCGTGCCCTATCCAGACGTGTAAGCACTTTAGTTTGTGCTTTCTTATCCTTTAGCCCGTCAAACCATTCTTGAAAGGATACTTTTCCCTTCTTGTCAGCGTAGGATTTAATTTCGTATCTATTCATATCTAAGTGTAACCCACAGGCTACACTTAGTCAATTCTAAAAATGTGCAGCAAAATCAATGTGTTACTGCATCTTATGGAAACTAAAGGGTCTTAATGCTAAGTTGTATCAGGAGAACACGTTCAATTTCTTCCATTTCTTCGGGCGTTACTAATCCCATACACTCATACAGCCACTTTTTGGAGACAGTCATGATCTGATCCGCCATAACTTTGGATAGTTTTCCTTTAATCCGGATATAGCATTCAGGTGGATACAAACTTTGCGTCGCACTTGTAGCAGGAACCACCTGCACACGGGTACTATAGTGATTTGAAACGTCGTTGCTTACAATGATTGCTGGTCTTGTCTTTTTTATTTCAGAGCCCATAGAAGGATCAAAATTAACCCACCAGATTTCACCACGTTTCATCAATTAACTCCGAAGCCCATTCGTTCGCAGCCTTCTCGCGTACTTTATCCAATGACATGGCTCTGTAGCCAGCCTCAATGTCCTGGTCAACAACATGCGGCCTGGCCAAACCATC
>JAGYOK010000020.1 GCA_018399685.1 Alphaproteobacteria bacterium
CGGCCTGCCCCTCGCCTCTGTTTTCGGCCAGACGCTCATCATAAAACCGCGCCAGATCACCCCAATCCGGAGAGTTCAATGCCCCTTTCCAAGGGCGATCATCAATGCCTTTCGTCTTCAAAGAGCGGCAAGTGCGCAAGGCCTCGACCTCCGCCCACGCCTCGCAAAACAAAAGCGCAATCACGCTGGTGCGCAAATCTGCCATAACCGGCAGCACCCCTTGCTCCTTCAAAGGCAAAAGCAAAAGCCCCAGCGTGTCTTCGTAAAAATGCATCAGCTCGTGCAAAAAGCTGTGCGCGTTGCCCCCGCGTCCCAGCCATAATGACAGCTTTATTTTCGCCTCGAACGCTCCCGCTTCCGCTTTTTTCGAAAAGCCCTTTGCAAACAGCATCTGCTTGTCCAGAGTATCCAAAGCCTCCGTCTCCAGAGCATGAGGCTGGTACGCCCCCGCCCCGCCGAAAAGGGAAAACGTAACCTCATAGCCGTAATCAATAAGATCATGCGCGATAGGCTTGAAAAACGTATCTTCCATAGCGCAGGCGATCAAAGCCTCTCGCTTTTGCGCATCGGGGGTGAGGAGATATGGCAGGTCTGGGATCATTATTCCTTTATACAGGGAACGGGGAAAAAGGGAATAACCATAAAAGGCAAAACCTGCAAATTTATAATCTGTTTAAAGAATCAATGATTATATCAGAATTAGATTAGAAAGATGGAGTGACCTGCGGAACAGGAGCTCTCACAATATAACCGGGGTTTTTGTATTCCACCCTCCACTCTTCGGGTGCGGTTACGCCTTTTTCTAACAGAGCTTTTTCCAACTGACAGTTGATTATTTTTCCGCCACCTGGAACATAAATATTCCTACATTCATCGGGATTAAAGCCCTTCTCCCCGAGCATCAAAGCTACCTGTTCTTCGCTAAATAGCTTAGTCCCTCCGGGTTTTTCCTCACTAACGGCACTAACGGCATTAGCGGTATTAGCGGCAGTTTTATCAACAGCAGGTTTTTCTGGCTCTTTATCCTTATTAAAGCCGGGCTGCCAATGCTCAAAAACCTCGGCTTTTGTTGCAAACCCTAGCTTTTTAGTACTTTCCAGCGCCTCTTCAGGATCGGCTTTTACACCACCAATCCCGTGAAACTTGACATATGCCAGATCAGAGATAGCCTGCTTATTCCCTCCGGCTGCGGATTCTTGCAGTAATTCAAATCCGGCTTTCCACAATTCCTTGCTGGCCGAAACGCCCTCAAGCTTGTTATTTATAAAGTACCAAAGGTCTTTTTTCGCCTGATCGTTCCCCCCCATAGCGCTTTCCAGAGTTTTTTCCGCTTTCGCGCTTACATTTTGTTCAGCAAAAAACCTTGCAACTATTTCCAGTGGAGAAAGCTCTTTCGGCTTTGTCTGCGGCTGTGGCTCCTGCGGTTGTGGTTCTTCTTTTACGATGAGTCGATTGTTTCTACTGTGTGCTGTGAAGATAACCTCAAGGGGCTCTTCCGCTTTTGGCGCTTGAACGGCTTCCTGTTCTTGCGGATAAACAACCTTGTGCAATACTGGTTCACCAGATCCTGCATCGTTAAAGCTCTTTTTTACAGGCTGCAAAGACTCATCGGCCTCGTTTTCAGTCTTGTCAGATCTGAACGAGTCGATAACCGAGTTAAATAAATCTTTAAATTTTTCTATTGCCATATAGCTTCTTTACTACAAAAAAGGTCTTTTATGCAAATTATAATTTCTCGACGATAATTTTAAGCCACACACGCTATAACATAGCATTACGCAACTAACAAAAAACTTGACATAAAATTTCAGTTAGCCTAAAAGGTGGGAATACGGAAAATTCGAAAACACCGCCGACCTGGCACAAAAAGGTTGCTGAACCGGCACAGTCAAAGGGAAAAAATCATGCGTAATACTTTTAATAAAATTGTCTCTTCTATCATGGGAGTGTTCATGTTAGGGAGCGTAGCAAAGACATCGCTTGCATCATCATGTGACGACGGGTATTTTCCAGAATGTGATGAAAACCCTCAAGAACAGATAGACACAAGAGCCACAGCTACTGGTACTGGAACCGGTATTGGTACTGGTACCGGAACTGGCATTGCTACTGGTACAGGAACCGGTATTGGCGAGGGCGGCAACGCTGATGTAGACAACACAGTTGGTGTTCATACTGGTGTTAATACCGATGTAGACAGCCGAAATGACAACAGCAATGACAATACAAACACCGTTGGTGCCCATGCTGTTGGCCAAGGAGGTCAGGGAGGCCAAGGCGGTCAAGGTGGTCAGGGCGGCCAAGGCGGTCAGGGCGGCCAAGCCGACGTAGACAGCCGAAATGACAACAGGAACGCTGCTGGTGCTCAGGCTGGCGCGGCAATAGGAGACACGACAACCTCAAGCGGCGCGGCAATAGGTGATACCACAACCACAAGCAGGGCTGTAACAGGTGATTCCACAAGCACAAGCGGCGCTGTAACAGGCGACTCCACAAGCACCAGTGGTGCGGCAATAGGCGATACTAAAACAGGCGATTCCACAAGTGGAGTTAGCAATGACATTAATATCGGAGGAGATGATATTGATGCCCGTTCAGATGCCGTCGTCGGAATGCCCAGTATGGGTCACCTTTACGTTCCTGACAAATGCATGAGTGGTAACAGCTTTGTCTTTGGTGGCTCAATTTCTTTCACTGGCAGCTTGGGAATTGGTTACACAGCTATAGAGCCGGCCGGTGTTGCAATGGGCGGGGGACTTACTCTTTTGGATTATCTTGAAGGAGGTGTAGAAACAAGAAAAGAAGCAACAAAAGGAATGTCAAAAGGCCAAAAGGCTAAACTGGATTGTCTTGTAACGGCATGGCATCAGCAAAGAGAAGAAAGAGAAGCACGCATTGAGAACAGAGAAGATATGCAAGCGCACGAACTGACAAAAAGGATCCTTGAGCATAATTTGAGTAGAACAAGTAATGCCCCTGGCAACAGATCTGGAGCAAGTGTTTTTGAACACGTTGCCGCACATGCTACTGTAGCAGAAGAAGTGCCGTCTTATAAAGGAGCCATGAGAGAAACTGCAAAAGCTTACATGGGAGCGCAAAAGGCATCTTCTGGCAAAGACCTTACACCAGTTGATGTTTTATTAAGGATGTACTCTCCTGAAGAAGAAGCAGAACCAGTTCAACAAAGTGCAAATCCTGGACTTTAAATAATGTAAACAAACTGGACATAAATTAAAATTGTTGCTCGGAAACCCTCTGAGCAGCAATTTGTTTAGTAAACTTGAGTATAAAAAAACCGGAGACATTTTTAAATGAATCGTACAGTTAACGTGATTTGTGCCTCTTTGATGTCTGTTTTTATGATGTCCTGCGCATCCCGCCCCCCCCTTAAAATTACAACTTCCGAAGATATCCTTGGAAATGATTGTGAAATTATGCGCAATATCATCATTAAAAGTGGTAAAGATACTGTACAATCACATAAGGAATTGGTTGGTTTTAGTGAGCTGTGCAGCAATCACAAACTTCTGGCTATGCTTGTTAATCATGAAGTTGAAAATCCGGAGATGGAAGCCCTTGTAACTACGGCTACGTTGCACATGCTGGCAGAAGCCAGCCCAAATTTTAAAAGGTCTGTGCTTGCAGCTCTTGCAGACTATCACATTACACAAGAAGATCTAATCAAGCGTAAAAAGATTGATGATGGCATTAAAGCGGTTAGAACCACCAAGGAATTAGATTGCACTCCGCTTGATGAAGACGAGAATACATTCTACTGCGAATAACTGAATAACACATCAGCGATTAAACCTTGTGAATGAACCTAGGGTCAGGACCTATTAATTATATCCATTCTGCGCCTGTCAAATTTTTAGTAAATGGAGGCCAAAATCGCGCAGGGCATAGCCGTAGCTACGTTCAAGCGGTTTTGGCGATCAGATACAAAAATTTGCGGCGCCCTGACGGGTTCCATTATATGAGACAAATTACCTTATTTTTTGGCCTTTGAATATGCTACGGCATGTCCTTCAGTCCAAAAAATTGATCCTTTGCCTCATATAATGGAACAGAATTGCACATAATTAATAGGTCCTGACCCTAGGATTTGTCATCTATGATCTTACCGGGCACACTTGTCTGGGTCAGCATCATCAAATCAAGCGGTTGCGCCAGAAGGCCAGAGAAAAGTCCCATATCAACATGCAGGTTGTTATTTTTTTGTGCACTTGCTGTTTTAAATACAGCAGAACGGGCAGGGTCATTTTCATTGTTGCGATAAAGCACATGTGCGTATGTTGAACGGGAGCGAGCGGCATCCCGCATTTCCTGAGCGCGCTGCATGATAATACTGTCCGATAAAGCCTTGGAAGGCGTGTACAAGCTGTTTGTGTTGTTCTCATTACTAACCTCAGCCACCAGTTTTTTCACAGGAACGGAAGGAGGAACAGGTATATTCGCGCTGGCTATAAGCGTTGCATCAGAATCGGTTGCGCTTTTGTCATTGAACTTTTTATCGAAGAAGGCATAAACTTCCTCTAAATCACGTGCTTTGCCGGTTTCAGAATCATAAAAAACATTTCGATTGGCTCGCGCAGCACGGGGGAACAGGTCAGCGGCATTTTGCATCGGGTTTTCATCACGGGCATTTAAAAATGACGCGGCACCACTCGCCCCCATGAAATGGGCAAAATATAGCTCCGTAGCGCCAACTTTGCCGCCCCAGTTAGTATTCAGGTACTTTTCATTTTCTGAAGCAAAAGCCGCAGCCATGAAAGAAGATGTTTTGGGATCGTTGCGCATATCTAATATTTCTTTCTTAGATTTACCTTGTGTTTCTATGCCATAATCATCGCCATAGCGCTCAATCATATTAAGCCATGTGCTGTCTATAAACTGGTACAGGCCGGTGGCAGAACTGGTAACCGCCTTGGCACTAGCCTTAAAATTACTCTCAGCCGCAGCCTGATTAACCAGATAGGAAAAACCCACACCGGAGCTTTTACTGGCTTTGGAGATCGCATGAATAATATCCTGACGCGAATAAACCATGTTACCACCTGAAATTCCTGCATTTGCTGTATAAGTCATACTTGTTGTTGCCCGGGGCTGTATAAAATTTTCCTTAACTCAAGGGGATTGCAAGCTCTGTGCCAAAAATTGTTTTTATGCCTAAACCCTTGATTATTGCAGGCTGAGGCCTTAAATCTCTGTAAGGCGAATATATCAAAAACCAAGTGATGAAAGAGTGACCAAGTATGTTTACACCACCGGTAAAAGAGATGTTGTTTATCCTTCAAGATGCTTTGGGATTTTCTCATGAAGAACTGGATTTTGAAACATGCGAGGCAATTTTAGAAGAGGCGGCAAAACTTGCTTCCGAGCAAATTGCCCCAACAAATTCCGTCGGTGACAGGCAGGGAGTATCTCTTGAAAACGGTCAGGTTAAAACTGCGGCTGGCTTTAAAGAGGCTTATAAGGCTTACTGCGAAGGTGGATGGAATTCTTTGCCGTTTGACCCCGAATATGAAGGGCAGGGCTTACCCTGGGCGCTGGCTTTTCCTGTGCAGGAAATGTGGCAAGGCGCCAATATGTCTTTTGGTTTATGCCCGATCCTGAACCACAGCGCGATCGAGGCTATTACAGTTCACGGCTCACAAGAGCAAAAAGACACGTATTTGCCAAAGCTTATCTCAGGAGAGTGGGCGGGGACAATGAACATCACCGAGCCGCAGGCTGGCTCTGATCTGGGAAGCATAAGCACCAGTGCTGTGCCTCAGGAGGATGGCTCATATCGCCTTACCGGGCAGAAAATATTTATTACATATGGCGACCATGATTTAACAGATAATATCATCCATCTGGTTCTTGCCCGCGTAGAGGGAGCGCGCGAAGGGGCTGCCGGAATTTCACTGTTTATTGTGCCAAAGATTTTGGAAGGGGACACACGAAACGGTGTTAAATGCATCGGGCTGGAGAACAAGCTGGGCATTCATGCTTCCCCTACATGTACGATGAGCTTTGATAATGCTGTCGGGTATCTGGTAGGGCGTCAGAATGTAGGGTTGAAATACATGTTCACCATGATGCAAAAGGCACGTCTGGCCGTTGGGCTGCAAGGGGTTGGCCTATGTGAACGCGCCTATCAGGAGGCTTTCGCCTATGCACATGAGCGCCGTCAGGGTAAGGCATCTAACGAAGAAAGTAATAAATCTTCAATGATTGCCCGGCATCCTGATGTACGCCGTATGCTTATGGATATGCATGCCCGCACCATGGCAGGGCGCATGATAGCGTATAGCGCGGCTATTGCTCTGGATCAGGCATCTGCCGGAGATAAGCAAGCAGCCTCACGCGTTGATTTTTTAACACCGATTGTTAAATCATGGTGTAGCGATATGGCCGTTGAGGTGGCCTCAATCGGGATTCAGGTTCATGGTGGTATGGGATTTATGGAAGAAAGCGCCCCGGCTCAGTACTACCGTGACGCCAGAGTTCTGCCTATTTATGAGGGGACAAACGGCATTCAGGCCTCTGATTTTGTCTTCCGCAAGATAGCCCGTGATAAAGGGGCTTTGGCTGCAACATATTTCGAGGAGATGAGTGGTTTTGTAGATGAAGCACTCCTTGGGCAGCTTAAATACGCTACGCAGAAAATTATTTCACTTAATGATGATAATTTGCGCGACGATGTAGCGTGGATAGCAACGCCATACTTAAAAGGATTTTCCTATATTCTGGGCGGGTCTTTATTGGCAAAAGCGGCAAAAGTTAATCCTGAGTTTCAGTTGCAAAGCGGCTATAATATTCAGGAGCTTTCGGATTTCTATGCAAAGAATGTCATGCCACTAGGGGGCGCGCAGTTCGCCATGATGCAATAGCTATTTATTTTTGTAAGATTCAGGCTTCGAGCAATAGCTCCGCGCATTAAGACGAATAGACGATTTTATATATTCATCCATGCGTCCTTCATATTTATCAAAAAGATTCGCCCACCTTCTGGCATAGCACTCACAATAGTCTTTGGGGCGTATCCCGAAATAGCTAAAGGTTGATCCTGTCATGCAGGTGGAATATTCCATTCCCGTTGTTTCGACTATATTGCGGCAAGATTTTTGTGTAATTTCTGCGATCATAACGGATCTTTCTGCAAGAGGCCCGCGCTTCATACGTAAGTCCAGAAATTTAGCAGCCAGACATTCACAATCAACCTGATTTTTAACATCTGCCAACCCCTCGCACCATGAATAGACAGACATTGCTTCTTCCATTTGTTGTTCGGTTACATCATCGAGATTTAGGTCTTCAACATCCGAAACAGCGCCCTTCTTTTCATCTAGCAAACATGTATTGATGTTTTCTTGCATAATCTCTTCAACAGTGGCAGCTCTTCCAAGAGCAATACGTGTTTCCAGATAAGAGGCTGCGGCACACTTACAGTCTTTTTGTTTTTTCATGGTATTGTTGCTCATACAGCTTTCATAAAAACGTTGAGCTTCTTCAATTTCTGCGTCTGTAGCAATAGCATATGGATCATTTTCAATTGTTTCGGGAGACTTTGAAGGTGCGGGAGTTATAGTATCTGAAAAAGGTGATTCTATATTCTGGGAATATGCAATCCCAAAGGGCGTTAAAAAACACAGAATAATAAGGCTGAAAACAAAAAATAAAGTGCGCATTATTTACCATTCATTTATGTAACACGATCAAGCAAAACAACAAACGCGGCCATGATAGCATTGAAAAGCCGTTAAAAGCCACACCAAAAAGCCTTACTTGCATAAATGTAAATAAGGCTTGATATAATAAAATTGTAATATGAAAAAATTCTGTAGCAAAGAACTAGCCTTTTGCCTTCTTCCAGAACCTGAAAACTGAAGTAGAGTCTTCGGTGACATTCTCATTTTGTGCTTTCAGTTTCTGCATCTGGGCTTCCAGATCTTTTCCCTTCTGAGGTACAGGGCGCTGTGCCACTCCCGGACGTGCTGCGCCAGTGCTGCTTGCCTGCGCATTTTGCACCCGCGCATTTTGCATACGTCTTTGGCGTGCACGCTCTTCCCGTTCTTTTATCTGCGTTCTAAGCTCCTCAGCCTGACGCTGCGAATACTGGCTTGTAATCAGCATCTGCGAGGCTTGCTTTTCCCATTTATTGCGCTGTTCGCGTAAATCATCAATTTGATCTTGTGCAGTAGAGAGCTGTTGTTCAAGCATTTTGATCTGCATTGCCATGCGCTCTTTTTCCAGGATAGTCTCTACATCCGGTGCTTTGCTCTGAACGACGGGCTCTTTCTTGGCGGCAACAGGAGCTGGTTGAGGCGCTGTTTGAACGATACCAAAAACACGCTCAAGCTCTGATACGTCTATAATCCTTCGCTTATTGCTGTCCAATTCGTACGAAATTTTTCCACTATTCATGGCGCGCTGAATTGTTGATTTTGACTTCCCTGTAAGAACGGCTGCTCTTTGTGCCCCCACCTTTGCCATGCTTTTCCTCGCCTCGTATCTTTTTATTAGTGCCTATATGCTATGCTTCAAGAGTTATCATGGTGAGAAAGGGAAGTTCAAGTTCGATCATAAAGTTTAGTGTATCTATCCACAATTGGGATCAACATGCTGATTAGTAAAGGGATTTTAACTTACGATAGTATATGTATCGAAACGCTGTGGATAAGAATCGCTAAAACACATATCGCGCCATTAAGCGCGATATATAAAAACCTTAAATATGACGGAAATGCTAGGCCGCTTCTTTTGTAAGCCGTGTATTCATCAGATGTGACAAACGACCCCACTGTGAACCGGAAAACAGATGTGCATATAGAATTGGTAACCACCCTTTTTTGCGCCAGTCCAAAAAGACCGAATCATCCAACTCTTCCAGTTTCTTCTCATCTATGATTCGGAATCCAGAGAAATTAATCCGGCGATTTCCTTCAACATTTATTTGTGCTTCCCGCTCAATCAATAAACCGCTGCCTGCCAATTCTGCTGCGAAAGCCAGAGTTTGCTGCGCTGCTGCGTGATATGATTTGCAAAATTCCAGAGCGTCGTTTGCCAGTTGCGTTGGAGCTCCCTCGGCATCAAAGAAAGGACGTTCCTTACTATTTTCAATGACTTCAGGCTGGTTGTCCACACACAAGGTGAGCTGGTCGCTGTTGGGAATTTCCGAAAAAATGAAAGGGTAACGGCGGACATAAGCGGGAATATATGTATTTTCCAGCCAGGCACCATTTTCATCCACAAACAGGTTTTCATTATCGCGAAGCCCTAATATAGCAACAGGAGTTCCTGTTTCATCAGGACTAAAAGCGATCGGATAATAGTGGCAGACCTGCGGTATCTCAACCATGTTAACAGGAACCGCATTAACGTTATTGGCAAATTTGAAACCAAAGCCTTTTTTCAACGACAAATCACCATGTTTTTTTGCATCAAGCGGCATCGGGCTTTTGTAGAAAAGCGGCATAGGCGGATTTTTTCCATTTGCAGAAGATTCCTGAGTCTCTTCTTTGTTGCCGTTTTCGTCTTTATTTTCTTTTTTGTTTTCGAACATGAGAAATCTGGATCCTTAAACTTGAATTTGCACAAAACGTCTATTAATTATCGTGAGTATAACCAAAAAAAGCAAGCTGTTCCATAACCTTTTGTGTAATCCGGCTATGTAAGTCAGGGGGAAGCCTTTCCCATGAACCTAATATAGTGATAGCGCATAAAAACAATCTTTATGAAACCTGCACTTACTTACTTTCATTGTTGTAAAAAATCGGATAGCTTTGCCAAAGTTTTTCAGTATTTTTAGTATAACGTAAGAATAAAATAAAAGGGAAAATACATGCGTATTGGAATGGTCGGAACGGGTTATGTTGGCTTGGTATCGGGGACATGCTTTGCTGAATTCGGACATACTGTTATTTGTGTTGATAAAGACGAAAGCAAGATTAAACGCCTGAAAAATGGTGAAGTGCCGATTTTCGAACCCGGTCTGGAAGGCTTGCTCAAGCGTCAGATAGAAGGCGGTCGCATCGAATTTACAAGTAATATCGCCGAAGCGGTCAAGGGGTGTGATGCGGTATTTATTGCTGTTGGAACGCCATCGCGTAAATACAGCCGTGACGCAGATTTATCCTATGTTTATGGCGCAGCACGAGAGATTGCCCAAAACATGGAAGGCTATACAGTAGTGGTTAATAAATCCACCGTTCCTGTGGGAACCGGCAGCGAAGTAGAGCGCATTATCCGCGAAGAAAATCCTGAAGCGCAGTTCGATGTTGCTTCAAATCCTGAGTTTTTGCGCGAAGGCGCTGCGATAGATGACTTTATGCGCCCTGATAGGGTCGTCGTGGGAACATCTTCTGATAAAGCACGCGAGATTATGCGAGAGGTTTATCGCCCCTTATACCTTAACGAAACACCGATTTTATTTACAAAGCGCGAGACAGCGGAGGTTATCAAATACGCAGCAAACGCATTTCTGGCTACGAAGATCAGCTTTATTAACGAAATCGCCGATCTGTGCGAGCAGGTGGGAGCAGACGTCCAGCATGTAGCCAAAGGTATTGGCCTTGATGGTCGTGTTGGCGCCAAGTTTTTGCACGCAGGGCCGGGCTATGGCGGCTCATGTTTTCCAAAAGATACGCTTGCTTTAACGCGAGCTGGTCAGAAATACAACGCTCCGCAGCGCATTGTAGAAACTGTTGTTTCGGTAAATGAAGACAGAAAAGCACGTATGGCAGATAAAATTATAGAATTTGCCGGAGGCGATATAAGAGGCAAAAAAATCGGCGTGCTGGGCGTTGCCTTTAAACCAAACACAGATGATATGCGCGATGCGCCATCACTGACCATTATCCCGACGCTTCAACAGGCCGGAGCAAGCATAGCTGCCTACGACCCGGAAGCTATGGGAGAGGCAGGATCACTGCTTGATGATGTGATCTGGTGTAAAGACCCTTACGAAGTTGCAAAAGACGCAGATATATTGACGATTATCACAGAATGGAATGAATTCCGTGCTCTGGATTTATCCCGCCTTTCAAAGAGCATGAAAGGAAATTTATTAGTTGATCTGCGCAATATATATTCAATACAGGAAATGCAAGGCAAAGGCTTTGATTACGTTTCTGTTGGTCGCGCGCGTGTTCTGCCCGATAGAACAAATTGACTTTTGTTGCAGGCTGCCCCATATAAAATAGGTATGTCTGAAAAATTACTTAAACATCGCGCAGCATTGACCAATATTGTCCGGCGAATATCGGTTCAAGCCGGTAACGTTATCCTTGAATACTATGACGGGTTCAAGGAAATGGGCGCAGTAAGCAAGAAAGACGGATCACCCGTTACGCAAGCCGACAAAGAAGCAGAGAAATATATTACAAGGCAATTAAACGAGATTGCCCCAGAAGTTCCGGTTATCGGGGAGGAAGCCTATTCCAGCGGCTATAGGCCTGATGTGTCATCACAAGAATATTTTTGGCTTGTAGATCCCTTGGATGGGACGCGTTCTTTCCTTAGGGGAGAAGACAGCTTTACAACAAACATTGCCCTTATCCATAATGGCCAGCCGGTTTTAGGCGTTATATACGCGCCGCAAAAAGAAGAGATATATTACGGCTATACTGCCTTTGAAAACGAAGGCGGTAACGCCGGTCGCTTCTACGAGCACTCCAACAAGGAAAAACCAATCAAAACAAGGAAAATGCCCGCTCAGGGGATTTGTGTAATGACGAGCGGCGATTTCCCTAATGAGGAAAAACATCAGGCATTCTTGAAAAACTATAAGGTGGCGAGCATTATTCGCTGCGCCAGCTCCCTGAAAATGTGTGCTGTAGCTGGCGGAAAGGCCGATTTGTATGTTCGCTTTGGCCCTACAGGGCAGTGGGATACGGCTGCTGGTCACGCAATATTACGAGCTGCCGGAGGTGATATCCGCGATCTTTCGGGAAAGCCGTTGATCTACGGCCAGGACATAAACAACATTATTAACCCGGAGTTTATTGCCGCGTCAGGCGAGTTCTTTTCGTGCGCGGAATTGGCTGCACAAGAAGGTTAGCAGCGCAACTTAAAAATTCTTGTTCTTATTGAGGCAACAGATTATACTCGCGACCATGTTGATAAAATTGTACAAAAAGAATCTATTACTTGCCCTGCTTATTGTTTTTGGCATCGCAGGTTATTCCTCCATTATTGTTAACAATGCCTTTGCTCAGGATAACGTATATCCAGGTAGTGGCGATGAAGAAGAAGTTTATTATGATCCCGCTGATTATCAGCAATGGAAAGATAACTTCAAGGAAACTCCCGTTGAGAATATGGCTTTTCTTAAAAATAAAGAAGGCTGCGCCCAGAAAATGGCCTTTACGACGGTACTCATAAAAAAATTCAAAAGCGGTGATGGAATTGACGATATTGCCAGTTCTCCGATTCTTGGTCCTTATATGAGAGAACAATACGACCAGATCCGTGAAAAGGGCGTAGCTCAAGTGCAAAAAGATATGCTCAAAGATTACCAAGAATGCATAAAGACCGCTGATGTTGAAGAAGACGCAGGGGATGAATACGATCTTGATATGCATTATGGCGCTTGTGACAAGCTCAATACCATTTTGATGGACACAGTGGACAGCATCAAAAAACGTCAAAACCTTGATACTGTTCTCAGGCGCTATGAAAACAAGTCTCCTGATTTATCTGAAACCTCCTATGGAGAGCTGGAAGACGCTGTACCCATGCTGATTAGCAAGCTTTATCAGGATGCCAGCAACAAAGATGGGAAAAGCCAGCAAGAGATTATTGATTCTCTTTATGAGCGTGCTTCCCAACTGGTTCTTGCCTGCACATTATAAAACGTCATAAAAGCCACGCCGTGTAATCTTTTATATATCATTCGCTAAATTTTATGATGAAATGTGAAAGAATTGTGGCAATTCACGGAATTTCAAGATTTTTATGGCTTTCATAAAAGGTTAGATGATATATTTAACTAACGAATAAATGGCAAAAACTGCTTGGAAAAAGAAATATCAAGGGGCAATAAAGGGGATAATAAATATGTTTATAATGCGTGATCTTGAAATGTTGGTTGCTGTGGGGTGTACCGCTGCTGGTGTAGCACAAAGCGGTTATGAGCCAGCTTCTCCAACAACAGATACTAATGTCGCTCCACCTGCATCAACAATAAATCCAGGCATGTAAAAACTCTTTTGCTGGCCTTAGGCTTGGCGGGATGTGCTCGCGCCCATATTCGACAAAAAAGCCCCCATGCCAATTAAAAACAATAGCTCACCAAGCCACCAGCTTTGCCACAGACCATAGGTTACTGACGCAGCAAACAGTACTATTATAAACAGGACGCTCAGGCTTTTTCGCGCGGTTAAGTTTTGTATGCGGTACAGCAAACTAAGAAAAACACCTAAAACAGCAGATAAAAGAATAATACCTATTAAACCGAATTCCATCCAGATTTGAATTACGAAATTATGTGGATGCAAAAAGGTGTCTCCTTCATTATACAATGGCTCAAACCCGAAATGGCTAACGTAGTTGGTTGCCTCAATGCCGTGTCCATAAAGCGGATTATTCATCGCATAAACCATGACAAAATTCCAAATCTCGATACGATTGCCGATATAGGCTTCTCTTATCCACATGTGAGCATCTTCGGAAGGCAAAAGATAGTTATAAAGAAAATCAGTAATAAATGGCGTAGATA
The DNA here is from genome assembly GCA_018399685.1 of Alphaproteobacteria bacterium. Taxonomy (GTDB): domain Bacteria; phylum Pseudomonadota; class Alphaproteobacteria; order Micavibrionales; family Micavibrionaceae; genus UBA1672. The sequence goes on from JAGYOK010000020.1 coordinate 13,706, forward strand.
TGAAAGAAACAAGTAATGCCAGCCCAAGTAATATGTAACTAAAACGATGGCGCGCCGGAAAAACAAAAAACAAAAGAAGCCCCAATATAAAGGCCAGTTGTCCCGATTGACTTTGGCTTAATGCCAACATTACAACCGTTGTGATACCGGCCAAAGCGGTTAATATAAGTTTATGGCTCTCTTTCCAGTCAAGGCTTTGGATAAAGGGCAGGGCAATAAAGAAAGCAAAAACGCAGCAAATAATTCCGCGATTCATCACAGATGTATTAAAATCCAGCTTATTCGTATCATGAAATATCCCATAGATCGCAAGATCATTAACAAGATCAAAAGCACAAAGCAGAGTGGCAACAATAAGTCCGGCAGGTAAAAGCCAGCCATATGGCTTAAAATCCTCAAACTCCAGAGCTTTGAAGCTGCTTATAAACAAGCCGCCAATCATCAAAATAGCAGTAACCTTAATAGCATCTTCAGCCGACTGCATCGGGGAAATCGACCACAGCGTACTAAGCAGGCACAGAAGGCTGACCGCACCTGCGCAGATATAATAAAGTCTGGAAACCCGAAACAGCTCTTTCTTAAAAAATAATAACCAGCCGCTTGTCGCCAAACCAATAATAAGGGGCCAGAACGCAAGAAAGCGCGGAAAGAAAATAGATATAATCGGTGTAATAGCCAAAGCTATCATAAGGACAAGGGGAAAACTTCGCTCACGACTCACAAAACCGACCTTTCTTTTTAGCTGGTGCCACACTATACGGACTAAATGTTTAGCAGATTTTTTTATCATATGGGTAGGGGCAAAACATAAAAACTCTCTTTTTATTGGCAATTATCATCAATTTGTAATACATAGAGCGCGCGCTTTAAGAGCGTAGTTATTATTTAGGAGTTATATCTGTACATGTCCCGAAATTTAAGAAACATCGCAATTATTGCGCACGTTGACCACGGAAAGACCACGCTTATTGATTCAATCATGAAACAAAGCGGGACTTTTCGTGCCAATCAAAAGGTAGATGAATGTGTTATGGATTCCGGCGATCTTGAAAAAGAGCGCGGCATTACTATTCTGGCTAAACCGACTTCTATTGACTGGAAGCAAAACGGTACACACACCCGTATTAATATCATCGACACACCCGGTCACGCAGACTTTGGCGGTGAGGTCGAGCGCGTCTTGCACATGGCCGATGGTGTTATCCTGCTCACCGATGCGGCAGAAGGGCCAATGCCTCAGACAAAATTTGTGCTTGGCAAGGCTTTGAAGCTTGGATTGCGTCCCATGGTAATCATAAACAAGATTGACCGTTCTGATGCGCGCCCCGAAGAGGTCGTTAATGAAGTCTTTGATTTGTTCGTTTCACTGGATGCAAGCGATGCCCAACTCGACTTTCCGATTTTGTATGCATCTGGCCGGAATGGCTGGTGTGTGCGCGATCTCAATGATGAGCGCAAAGACCTTACCCCTCTTTTAGAGCTGGTTTTAGATTATGTCCCTGCGCCGGATGTACAAGACGATAAGCCGTTTGCCATGCTGGCAACCTTGCTGGATTCCGATCCATTCTTAGGGCGTTGCCTTACAGGGCGGGTAGTGCAGGGCAGTGCTAAAATCAACGAGGCAGTCAAAGCTATTGATCTGGACGGTAAACTTGTAGAAAATGGCCGCCTTACCAAGCTTTTAAAATTTGAAGGAACGCAGCGGGTTCCTGTAACCGAAGTCCACGCAGGAGACATTATTTGCGTTGCCGGTTTAACAAAGGCCTCTGTGGCCGATACTATCGGCTCTCCTTCTTTAACCAAACCGATTGTTTCCACGCCGATTGACCCACCGACAATGTCTGTGACCATATCGGTAAACGACTCCCCGTTTGCTGGCAAAGATGGCAATAGAGTGACCTCAACAGCTATCCGTGAAAGACTTTTGGCCGAGGCCGAAACCAATGTTGCGATTACTTTTAAAGAAAGTGATGATAAGGACTCATTTGAAATCGGTGGCAGAGGCGAGCTTCAGCTTGGTGTTTTGATCGAAACCATGCGCCGCGAAGGCTTCGAGATGACGGTATCCCGCCCTAAAGTGCTGTTCCGAAAAGGGGATAATGGCGAAAAGCTTGAGCCTGTCGAGGAAGTTTATATCGATGTTGATGAGGAATACGCCTCCAGCGTTATCGATGCAATGAACCAGCGTAAGGCAGAAATGCAGGATATGCGCAGCTCCGGTGTTGGTAAGAGCCGCATTACATTTCTTGCTCCATCGCGGGGATTGATCGGCTATCAAAGCAAGTTTTTGACCGATACACGCGGCACAGGAATCATGAACCGCTTGTTTCACTCCTATGCGCCATTCAAAGGCGATATCGGCCAGCGCCGCAATGGGGCACTTATTTCCATTGATACAGGAACTGCTGTAGCATACGCTATCTTCAACTTACAGGATCGTGGCACGATGTTTATCGGGCATCAAACGCCTGTTTATGCAGGCATGATCGTCGGCGAACATAACCGCGGCAATGATCTGGAGATCAATGTTATGAAAGGCAAGAAGCTGACCAATATGCGGGCATCCGGTTCTGATGAAGCTGTTACCCTTGTTCCGCCGCGAAGAATGTCTTTGGAAGAGATGATGAGCTACATTAATGATGATGAGCTTATGGAAGTAACACCAAAATCTCTACGCCTTCGTAAAAAGTACCTTTGCCCGCATGAGCGCAAAAAAGCAATGCGTGCCGCAGCCAGCACATAACTGTTATGTGCAAAATAATTTGCTTTTAGGAGCGTAATGGGTGTATACAAATTTCCAGTTATGAAAAATAAGTTGGAGTCAAGGTATGAATATCAGCTCTTTAATGAATGAGCAATCAGATAAAAAATTTATAGCCGCCGCTTATATTGATATAGAAACGGCTTATATTATATTTGATAATACCAGAAAATTTTATGATCTAGCTGAATCTTATTGTAAAGAAGGAAAAATCGAGCTTCCTGGCAGCGATGTTATTTTGGAAAATAAAGCTGGAGTTACTCTGGAGCAAGTTAGAGATTTCCTTGAAAGCCTGTCTTTTGAAAGCGAAGATAAGCTTCACCAACAAGCCAAGCAGGCAGCAGTAGATAATGGATTTGTGCCTATCTATTATAGGGAAAAATCTTCCGCGCCAGCAGTGTGTTGATTATTGAGATTTTTCCTGAGCCGTACGCAGTTCTTCCAGCTCCAGCCAGCGTGTCTCAAGAGCGTCCAGCTCTTCTTTGGCGTTAGGTAAGCGGAAAGAGGCTTTATTAAAACTCTCTCCGTCCCGCATATAAAGATCGGGATCAGCCAGCCGCTCCTCTAATTTTCCCACTTCGCTCTGTAATTTCTCTATTTTTGCAGGGATAAGCTCCAGCTCACGTTTAAGCTTATAGCTCATCTTGGCAGGGGGGGAGAGAGCAGATTGCTCGCCCGTGGTTTCTTTTGAGGGCTTAACCTGCTTTTTTATCTGGTCATCCGGTGTTAGGGCATCTTTTGTCTTATTAGTCATCTTTGCGTTTTGCGCTTTCTTAAACGCCAGATAATCGTCATAACCACCGATAATCCCCTCAACCACTCCGTCTCCTTCAAAGACCATAGTCTTGCTGACCACCTTGTTAAGGAAATCCCGATCGTGAGAGACTACAAACAGCGTGCCGGAATAGCTTTTCAAAACATTGGTAAGCATATCGAGCGTATCCATATCCAGATCATTGGTCGGTTCGTCAAGAATAAGCATCATCCCCGGTTCAGCCAGCACTTTAGCCAGCATCAGGCGGTTCTTCTGCCCGCCAGATAGTGTAGATACACTGCGCCATGCATCTTCGGGGTCGAATAAAAAGTCTTTAAGATAACCACAGACATGCCGCGCTTTCCCGCGTACGTCCAGATAATCGCTGTCCTTTTGGCAAAGATTGTCTTTGAGCGATTTATTATCTTTTAGTCCGGCACGCTTTTGGTCAAACACGCTAAAAGTAATGTTTTTGGCTTTCTTGATTTTGCCGCTATCTACATTTTCTTCACCGGTCAGAAGCTTGAGGAACGTTGTTTTCCCCGCGCCGTTCTTGCCCAATATACCGATGCGGTCATTTTTCTTGATGCGCATGTTAAAGGATTTAAGAATAGTTTTATCGCCAAAAGATTTATCGACATTATAAAACTCTGCCAGATTGCGAGAAGATTCCTCCGCGCTAATAGGAGGCAGGGAGATCGTCGATGTTACGCGCCTGTATGATTTCAGGTCTTTTTCCAGAGTATCCCGCGCGGTAAAAGCCTCGGCCTGCCTGCGTACGTTTCTCTTAACCCGCGCTTTAACCCCGCGGTTAGCCCATTCGATCTCTTGCTCTACCCGCTTTGAACGGTTGTGCAAAGAGCGCCTTTCCTGCTCCAGCAAGTCTTGCGACCATTCTTCGAAATAGGCAAAGCCACGGGGCGCAACCTTAATGGCTCCGCGGTCAAGCCAGAATATCCGGTCTGTAGTATTGGCCAAAAACTGCCGATCGTGCGATACAATCATCACAGAGCCACGATAATTCTTGATGTACCCTTCCAGCCATTCAATCAGCTCTAAATCCATGTGGTTTGTAGGCTCATCCAAAAGCAGGATATCGGGTTGCTCAACGAGGGAGCGCGCCAGAGCAGCGCGCCGTAACTGCCCGCCAGACAGCATGGCCAGCTTATCATCGGGGTTAAGGAGAAGGGGAGCGACCACCATATCTATGCGGTAATCAATGTCCCATTCTTCAAGCTTTTGGGTAATTCCTCCAAAGACAAACTCACGCACGGTTTTGTCCGGAGATGGCTTTACATGCTGCTGCATATAGCCTGTGGTGATACCCGGGTCTACAAAGCGTTTGCCGTCGTCCAGCTCACGCGCTCCGGTAATCATATTCATCAGAGTGGTTTTACCTGCACCGTTCTTACCCACCAGCGCAATCTTGCGTCCGGCATGGATGTTAAAGCTCATCCCTTCAAAGAAAGGTTTGCCGGCAATCAACACGGTTGCATCTTCAATACTTAAAACAAGATCACTCATAATTTACTCGAAAAGACTATTTATGCTTTTAGCACCGCCAGCCATTGTCTTTGTTCATGGCTGAGGGTTTCTTCAGGACTCATAACAGCGCCTTTAAGGGCAGAACGGATATTTGCTGGAGTTTCGGATATTCCATTTTCCAGCAATTTTAAAACCAATTGTTTCACCTTGCCGATATTCTTCGCATATACCGCAAAGACAGCCTCAACGCTCACATGCTCGTCCGGACTATCGCGCCAGCAATCATAATCCGTTGCAATAGCCAGCGTTACATAGCCCATTTGTGCTTCGCGCGCAAGGAAAGCTTCGGGCACATTGGTCATGCCCACAACATCGCATCCGGCAGCGCCGCGAAGAAATAAGCTTTCGGCCTTTGTTCCTAAACGCGGCCCTTCAACACAGGCGTACGTTTTATCCTTATGAAGGAAAAGCCCGATATCCTGAGCCGCCTTAATGATATCCTCGCTCAAGGCAGGGCAGGCAGGCATAGCCGTTGATATGTGCGCGGTAACACCATTTCCAAAAAAGCTGCCTGCACGCTTGCCGCGCGTATGATCGAAATACTGAGAAACCAGAGCCATATCACCGGGCTTGATTTCTTCTTGCAGGGAGCCGGATGCAGATATGCTAAGAACCGTAGTCGCGCCCAAAGTCTTGAGCGCATAGATATTAGCGCGAAAATTAACTTCCGAAGGCAAAAGCTCGTGTTTAAGACCATGACGCGGCAAAAACAAAACAGAAGTGCCATAGGCTTTGCCTTCAAGTATCGGCGCCGATGGCTTGCCAAAAGGCGTGTCAACGTTGTGCGAGGCGATAACCTCCAATTCATCCAAAGCATACAGGCCAGAGCCGCCAATAATTGCAAGCATTATGAAATCCTTTGTTTATCAATAGTCTAATATCACGAGAACCTATCACACTGCCTTGATATAGAAAACGTCTTTTCTTTGCTTATTTTCCACAAAAATACTAATCTTGTCCTCTATGAAAAAAACATATGCCATATGTATGACTATGATCTTTCTGGCGCTTTCCTCCTGTACGGTGGAGAGCCTGAAGTTTTGGGAAGAAAAAACATCGGTTGTTCCCATTCCTTTCCAGCTCACAGGTTTTGACGAAAGCCAGAAAGAGACCGAAGAATATGTCGAAGCCACGCTAAAGGAAAAATTTGTTATAGAGGCCTCGCCCGAAGCAGAAAGCTCAAGTTCCGATATTGTCCTTTATCAGGCGCGTGCCATGGAAAACGATATCCTTAAAGCCCTGCACTCCAAGGGATATTACAATGCTGGTGTTGAAGTTTCCGTAGGCTTGGAAGAAGATGAAGACGCTCAGCCCCTTTTTGCTGTAAAGCCGGGGGAGCTTGCCCTTATTACGGGCGTGTCTATCGTGCCGAAAAGCTATGAAGAGGAATTAAGCAAGCTTGATTTAAAAGCGGGAATGCCCCTTGATGCAAAGAGCGTTATTGCCGCGCAGGCCGCTTTATATAAATCTGTGCAAGAGCAAAGCTGCGCCTATGATCTGAAAGTAACGCATCAGGCGATTTTGGATTCCTCCATGACGCGCGCGGAAGTAGTGTTCAATATTACACAGGGCAAACCGGCAAGCTTCGGCGATTTGTCATTTACAGGCAATGAAACTGTTGAAACTTCATTCCTTGATAAACTGGCAAAATGGGAAGAGGGAGCCTGCTTTAAGAAAAAGCGGCTGAATGAGTTGCGTTCCAAAATGCTGGAGTCGGGGCTTTTCTCCCGCGCAGAGCCGGTAACGGCTGAAGACGCGGAGCATCTGGATACTATCCCTGTAACACTGAATCTAAAGGAGCGCCCGCACCGCACCATTAAAGCGGGGCTAAGCTATTACACAGACGAGGAGCTTGGTATCTCGCTGGGGTGGGAACACCGGAACTTTTTCGGCGAGGGTGAAAAACTAGGCGCAGACCTGGATCTTTCCATACTGGAACAATCACTTGAAACCACACTTGATAAACCATATTTTCTGCGCGAAGACCAGAAGCTGGCCTTGAATGCCGCGCTCAAGCGTGAAGATACAGATGCCTATGAGAGCTATTCTATAGAATCCGGTTTTGCAATTAATCGTATTTTTACCAAAAAGATATCGGCGAGTGTCGGGGCAGATTTGAATTTTTCTCATATCAAAGAGGATGATGGCGATAGCAATGATTACGCTTTGCTAAGCCCGATAGCGTCCACGACCTATGACAGCCGCGATGATACCCTTGACCCGCATAAAGGCGCGATGGTGAAGTTAAGCGTACAGCCGACAATAGATGTTATAGGCACAAGCGATCCCTATGTCACAACACAGGCGAAGGCTCGAAGTTATTATAAAGCTCATGAGCGGGTAGTTGTCGCAGGGCGCATAAATATGGGAACAATAATCGGAGCCAGTACGCTTGACCTCCCAGCCTCCGAGAGATTTTATGCGGGTGGCGGCGGATCGGTGCGAGGATTTGGCTATCAGGAAATCGGCCCTTTTGAAAACGGTAATCCAATCGGCGGGCGCTCACTTTTTGAAACGTCATTAGAGCTGCGCCTTAAAGCAACAGATAAGATGGGCGTGGTTGCTTTTGTTGATGCAGGTCAGGTGGGCAAGGATGTAACACCCACATTTGATGACCTTTCAATAGGCGCAGGAGCGGGCTTACGCTATTACACGGACTTTGGCCCGCTGCGCTTTGATGTTGGCGTGCCGCTGCGTGGAGATGAAAACAGCGATAGTAACTTCCAGATATATATAAGTATCGGGCAGGCCTTTTGATGAAGATAAAAGATGTTATTAAAACTGTCACCCAAAAGACATGGCTGTCCCTCTTATGGGGGTTGTCCCTTAGCTTGAGCATATTAATGGCGGGCTTATTCGTTTTGTGGAGCTTATTAATATGGCTTGGAACACCCGCAGGGCAAAAGTTTGTCGAAGGAAATGCCCCTAAGGAGATATCGAGCGGCGCTTATAAAATGGATTTATCCGGTCTTTCTTACAGCCTTTCGGAGCCGTTTGCGCTAGAGCAGGTAAAACTATATGAAAACGAAGATGTTATCCTTGACGCTAGCGATGTAAGGCTGGGCTTCGATCCCAAAAACTTTTCAAAAGAAAGCCTGAATTTATCTTTAAGCGTGAACATTCTCGACAAGGCCGTGGATATAAATATCCAGACAGCTTTTGCACAAAACGAATTCATAATTGAATCAATACGGGTACAAGCCCCGGATATAATAATAAATGGCTCTGGAAACTATAATATTTCAGACAAAATCCTTGATGCAAAATTTACCGGCACACTGGAAAGCCTGCGCTCTTATCCTGATCTGGTGGGCAGTGACCATACCATTGCTCCGCTGTCTTTTAATCTGGCTTTGACCCAGCGGCAAGGAGAAGATATCTCTGCGACGTTTGATATAGCCACAAACAGATACAGCAACAAAGTTGCAAACATTGATCTGCTTGATGTTGATATTAAAGGCTCGTACGAAGACGACACCATCACCGTAACATCTTTAACCGCCCGCGATCAGGAAAATGGAACGCTTAACGCGTCTGGAACCTACGAGATTGCATCAGGTGCCGCGGATATCAGTCTCTCTGCAAGAGAGATAAACCTGCTAAGAGGGGAGATTATCAAAGGCGCTCTTGATGGTGATCTTACCCTGTCAGGCAACAAAACGGGCGGTTATATTCTGGGCGGGGCAGTTACAGCACAAAAACTGGATATAACAATACCCGAAAGTTTTTCAGGGAAAGTCCCCCAGCTTAATATAAAGGTCAAAGGTCAAGACGATCCAAACATTAAAGTCTTATCACCGGCAGATGATATAAAGCTGGATGTTAGAATTGATGCACCGCGCAGAGTGAATGTGCGGGGCTGGGGGCTGGACACGGAATTTGGCGGCTCCTTGAGTGTGAGAGGAACCGCTGCCGATCCCTTATTTTATGGGAGCATGGAAGCGTTGCGCGGGCGCTATGTCGAGTTTGGCAAGGTCTTCCAATTCACCAATGCCAAAATGAATTTCTCTGGTAGCGTGCCCCCGAACCCTACGCTGGATATTGAAGCCCAGACCAGAGCCGGAGATATCATGGCCATTATTAATATCACCGGCCCGGTAACAGAACCTAAAATAAGCTTTTCTTCACAGCCCGCTATGCCGGAAGACGAGGTTCTGTCTTACATCCTTTTTGGCAATAGCATGGAAGATATCTCCCCGTTTCAGGCATTGCAGCTTGCCCAGACATTAGCTCGTTTCAGCGGACAGGGCGGAGGCGCAGGCAGTTTCGATCCTGTTGGCGCGCTGCGCAATATCACGGGGCTGGATGATTTGCGAATTGAAACAAATGAACAGGGCGGAGCCAGCGTCGGCGCAGGAAAGTACCTCACCGATGAAGTCTATCTGGAGTTCGAAAGCGGCACTGGAAATGATAGCGGAAACGCAAACGTACAGATCGAGCTTACACCCAATATAACGCTTGAAAGCGAGATTGGGCAGGATTCTACAGGCGGCGCAGGCATTTTCTGGAAGCGTGATTATTAGGCCTTGACCCTAATCAATGGCGCGGGTGACAAGGGAGGCTTCGTAACTGTTCGTTGACACTCTCCCAACTTGCTCTATATTTTGAATAAAGATTAGATGATGCACTTGCGTATATAATAATTTCGAACGCCCTTCTCTTATTTATAATATTCATGGAGTAAAAAGTAATCCTATGGTTAGACCAAGTAATCTTGAAAATGAAATTTTAGCAGGAAAAAGACAAGCATGTGCACGGATTGTTGAAGATTCCAGATTTGTGAAATTCATAACAGGGCTTATTATTATAAATGCTGTAAACCTTGGCTTAGAAACTAATACCCAGATAATGAGTGCTTATGGAGGCTTTCTCCATTCATTTGATATTTTGGTTATAAGTATTTTTGTATTAGAACTCGCCTTGAAAATTTATGCGTATCGCTGGGATTTTTTTAAAGTCGGATGGAACATATTTGATTTCATAATTGTTGCAGTTTCTCTTGTTCCTCATAGCGCCGGTTTTGCTATTTTAAGAAGTCTGCGCATATTCAGATTATTTCGTCTTATTACAGTTGTTCCACAAATGCGTAGCGTAATAGGGGCATTGTTTCATGCAATCCCCGGCATGGCTTCGATTATATGTATATTACTTGTTTTTCTTTACGTTTTCGCTGTTCTGGCCGTGCAGATATTTGGACAACACCATGATCCGGTTTTACAGCAATATTTTGGATCAATCAGCAATTCCATGTATACGATGTTTCAGTTAATGACATTGGAAGACTGGCCGGATATAGCAAATCCCACAATGAAATATTTCCCATGGGCATGGACGTTTTTTATACCTTTCATAATCATAACTACCTTTGCGGTTTTGAATCTGTTCATAGGGATTATGGTCGATGCCTTGCATATTGTTAAAGAGCAGGATACTAAAAAAGTGGAAACTGATCTGCTGGACGAGATCAGAATTCTTAACCGGAAGCTCGACGTGGTTCAAAAGGATATTGCGGAAATACAGGAGCAGTACAGATAGCTGATATTTATTATGTATGATGAGATGAGGAAGGCGGGGAAGTTATACACTCGTCATAAAGCGCAAAAACCGCTTGGACAGTTTGAACATATGCCTGATATCCTCATTAATCATATATAATGCCGGAATAAGCACCAGCGTCAGGAAGGTTGCAAAGAGTATTCCATACCCTAAAGAAATAGCCATCGGAGTAAGAATCCTCGCCTGAATGGAAGTCTCGAACATCATCGGAGCCAGCCCAACAAAGGTTGTCATGGTGGTCAGAAGAATCGGACGAAAACGCTGGCGCGCGGATGCTATAACAGCCTCGGCAGGCTTCATCTTTTCTTTTTGGCGTTTCTGATTAGAAAGATCAATCAGGATCAGGGAATCGTTAATAACAACTCCGGCAAGGGCTATAATACCAAACATACTCGGCAGACTGACCGGAAAGCCCATAATGTAATGCCCGACAACAGAGCCAATAGCGCTAAACGGAACGGCAATCATAATAAGCAATGGCTGGGTATAGCTGGAAAACAAAATCGCCAATATAGCGTACATGACAAAGCAGGCAACAATCATACCATTAACCAGACTGCTCATGCTCTCGCGCATATCAGCCTGCCTTCCTTCCAAAGAATAGGCAAGCCCCGGATATTTCTTTTGCAGCTCAGGGAATATATCATCTTTAAATTCGGTGATAATCAGATTGGTTTCTGATCTTGGGCTGACATTGGCCGCTACATGTGTGACGCGCTGGGAGTTGCGGCGGTTAATTGATGTATAGGCGTGTCCGTCTTCTACATCGACTATATCTCTGAGCATAGCATACGACCCGCCGGGAGATTTTATCATCATATTGGTGAAGTGATAAAAGGACTCACGCTCTTCTTTTGGAAGAATTACAATCACCCGCACTTCGTTACGCCCGCGCTGTTGTTTAACAGCCTCGCTCCCATAATAGAAACTGCGAATCTGGCGGCCTACTGATTCCGGTGTAAAGCCAAGCGTATAGCCCAAATCCGTAAGCGTAAAGTCAAACTGCCTTTTTCCACTTGGCGTGCCGTCATCGATATCCCGCGTGCTTGGATATTCCGCCAAAATTTCCCCAAGCTCAACGGAAGCTTTGTCAAGAATCGCCGTTTCTTCGTGGCTCAATTCTATGGTGAGAGCTGCACCGTGCCCCGGCCCTCCGAAGTCTGAAGAAAAGACAAGGCTGTCAAGACCCGGAATATTTCCGGCCTTGGCGCGCCATAATTCAGAGAATTTACCCGTTGTAATAGGGCGTGTGTCAACATCTGTTAGATAAGTCAGCATGGATATTTTATTTTCACTAACCTGTGAGTGAATACCGTAAGAGAGCTTTTCCCCGCCATTTTCCTCAACAACCTCTTTTGCAGCATTCAGCAGCCGTTCTTCTACCGCTTTTACTTCATATAAAGGCGAGCCAATCTCAAGCACTGCGGAGACATGTGCAAAATCTGACTCGATAGTAGGCAGCATAACCATGCCGAGCCGCCCGCTGGAAAACCAGCCTCCCACCACAATCAGAATAAACATGAAAAGCGCAGATGAGATATAACGAAAGCGAACTGAAAATTTAACAAAGGGGAGGTATAGTTTTGTAACAAAGGCATCAAATTTGCGGTTAAAAGCTTTTTGCGCGCCGACAATTCTGGAGAAGAGTTTGTTTTTATAGTCTTTGGATTTGCGTAACGTCAGGTGACAAGGAAGAATAAACAAAGTCTCAAAAAGGGAGATTATAAAAGTTGAAATAACCACTACCGGTACAATGTAAAAGATCTTACCCATAAAGCCGGATATAAATAACAGCGGCATAAAAGCAATAATGTTTGTAAGTACACTTACGCTTACAGGAATAGCCATTTCCCGCGCGCCCTCAACGCTGGCTTTAAGAGGGGGCAGACCTTGCTCGCGTTTGTGATATACGTTTTCTCCAACAACAATAGCGTCGTCAACCACAATCCCCAAAGCAATAATAAAGGCGAACATGGAGATCATATTAATCGAGAAATATTCTGCCGCCGGAAATAATATAAAAGCCCCCATATAGGAAATGGGAATTCCCATACTCACCCACAGCGCCAGACGAACATCAAGGAAAAGCGCCAAAAGCACAATAACCAGAACAAGCCCCATCAAACCATTTTTGATAAGTAACTCCGCCCGCTCCTGAAACATAACCGAGCGGTCGGCGGTAACGGTAAGTTCCAGATCTCCCGGAAGATCGGTGTTGATATTCTCAACCAGTTGGCGCGTTGCCGCGGCCACAGTAACAGGGCTTTTCCCGTCGCTTCCTCTAACGCTGATTTCAATCGCGTTTTGACCGTTAAAGGAATCGTAAATGTCTTTATCTTCAAAAGTATCTGTAATCTTTGCAATTTCGCCCAAAGCTACGGTGCTGCCGTTTTTATTGGTAATGATTGGAACGCTTGTAAATTCGTTTGCGTAATTTTTACGCTCGGTCATGCGTACCAGAATTTGCCCTCCAGAGGTTTTAAGAGTGCCTCCCCCAAGCTCGACAGAGCGAGCCGACAATGCCGAAGCAATTTCTGATATGCCCAGATTATAGCGCCGCAAATTTTCCTGAGAGACTTCAACATGGATTTCGTAATCGCGGACGTTTTTCAGCTCCACCAAAGTGATGTCTTCATGGCGCTCAAGGCGCGATCGTATTTGCTCTGCCGTATCACGCAAGACACTTTTGGAAACAGAGCCATGCAGTATTAATTCCAGCACGGAACGCTTGTTTTTAATAAGGCGTACAGTAAGGTCTTCGGTATCAACGGGGAAAGTAGTGATCTGGTCGACCTCTGTTTTAATATCCTGAACAATGCGCAGAGTCTCGCTCTCATCATCAATGTCAGCGATAACCGTACCGAAATTCTCGTTTGCCGTAGATGATATATCGCCTAATCCGTCAATATCCTTGATGGCATCCTCAATAGCCAGAATCATCCCTTTTTCGACTTCTTCGGGGCTGGCTCCCGGATATGCCATGCTAATTGTCACTTTATCAATGGTGAATTCCGGAAAGAATTCCTGCTTGGCATTAAGCAGAAGGAAAAATCCGCTAACCAGCATTACAAACATAATCAGATTGGCGGCCACGGGATGCGCAGCCATCCAGAGTATCGGCCCCGGCTTTATGTCTTTAAGTTCTTCAGGACTAAAATGCGCCATGGGTTTATTGCTCTCCACCATTATTCTGGACAACAATATCCATTCCTGCGACAGGTGTAACAATGTTGGATGTCACCAGATTTGTTGCATATTCAAGGCCATCTGTAATATAGGCGTGCGTCCGGCCTTTATAGGCAACGGTAACTGGCTGGATGACCAGTCGCCCGCCTTGTTCCAGCCATACAACATCGCCCTCGATAGTGTTATGGATATAGCTTTGGGGGATGCGCGCTACATTTTTCAGGGTCTTTCCAATAAGCTTTACAGGCACGTAATCGCCCAAAACAAGCGAAGAGCCTCTTTCCCCGTTTTTTGCTTCCAAAAGCAAAGGATCGAAAACGCGCACAATTACTCCCGCCAGACGGCTTTGTTCATCGACCGAGCCTGTTTGCTTGTAAAGTGTACCTTCGCGCAAGCCCCGCATATCGCCAAGCTCTATATGCGCTTTTGTCCCGATAGTGCCCATTGCTTCATCAGGGAAACTAAGCCACGGCAGATCACTTAACGGTATATCGATATGGATCCAGTATTCATCGCTAGCCACCAGCGTTGCTAACTGGTTTTGTGCAGCAATCACATTGCCCAGATCGGTGTTGCGCTCAATAACCAGAGCATCAAAAGGAGCATTTAGCGTTGTGCGCTCCAGATTTAGCCGGGCAATATCGAGCGTTGCTTTTGCCGCATCCAGATTGGCCTTCGCCTGAGCCAGTTGTGGTTTGCGCAAGGCAAGATCGGTGCTTTTCAGAGTTTTGCCGGTGTTGCGTTGTAGTATCTCAATCTCGTTTTTTGCGATTTGCTGCCGTCCCTCTTCAAGTTGATAGGACGCCAGAGCCTGACTATACGCGGCCTGAGCTGATTTGATGTTAAGATCATAGTCGGTTGGATCAATCTTTAATATGCTTTCGCCGCTTTTAAAGAAACCGCCGGGCACGAAATTATCGGAGACCTCAACGATTTTGCCGGATACCTGAGCTTTTAAAACCATCTCTTTTGCCGGAATGACTTTGCCCATAACCTCGATTTTAATCGGGTAATCACCAAACGAGATTGCCTCGGTCGTTACGTAAACATCTCTTCTTTCGTGTTTTTTCGCTTTTTCCGTATGTGGCGGATTAGCATAAAACCAGACTGCGACAATAACCGCAGCGCCAATAATGGAAATGCTTATCGCGGCTCGTAAAAAACCAAATAATACAGAGGGTTTTCTTCTTTTTCTTTCGCTCATAGCTGTTCTTTCTTCATTTCCCTGGCTTCTGATACATCGGTTTGCGGATTATTACGGCCTGGATAATTCATCAATGTTGTGACGTTGGGCACAATTTCGCTCCAGCCCTGACCTCCAAGCGCACGATACAGGCTAACCCGCGCCTGCGCCTGAACAAGTCTGGCTGTGATAAGCTGGCGTTCAAGGGTTTGCACAGTTGTAATACTGCTCAAAACGTTAATATAAGTGCTTTGGCCGTTTGCATAGCTGATCTGCGCTTGCTCCAGCGTTTCTCGTGCAGCTTTTAGCTGTTCATTAAGTGCGGATATTTTTTGATCCTGATAATGGTTTGTGACCAAAGAATTTTCCACATCCCCAACCGCGGCTAAAACAGTTTTGCGATAAACATGGAAAGCCTCATCCGCCACTGCTTCTTGATAGCGCTGTTCTGCTGCAAGCGCGCCGCCATCAATAACAGGAGAGGTAATCTCTCCTGCCAGCGTCAGCAGCCATGTATCAAAGATGCCAGAGAGCTTTGTGCTCCCCGCAGTGTAAAAAGCAGAAAGATCAAAGCTTGGCAGGCGCCCCGCCTTTGCAACCTCGACGGCCTTGTTGCTCGATAGAAGCCGCAGCCATGCAGCCTCGATATCCGGGCGATTTTGCAACAGCTCTGAAGGTAAACCGCTATTTGCTATGGGCAATGGATCGGGCAAAGGCCTTGAATGCACAGTAACAGCATCGCCGGGCGCTTCTCCAATAAGCAGGGACAGGGCGTTAACAGCCTGCTCCTGCGCCGAAAGAACATCCGGCAACTCTGCATTTGACGCACTCACCACCTTATCTTGTTGCAAGACATCCAATGCGCTGGCAAAGCCCATTTCAAAGCGTGTCCGCATTAGCTCGGAAACGGTATTGTTTGTATATATTTGTTTGCGCAGCAGGGTTTCCTGTTCAACCAATGCCAAAATCTGGAGCCATAAATCCACAATATTGGCGCTCAAAGTTATAGCAGCAGCGTGGAGATCCTCGCGTGAGGCTTGCTCCTTTAATGCATAGGAATCGCTGGTCGCGCGGTTTTTACCCCATAAGTCAACTTCATAGCTGGCCGCTCCGGTAAGATCAAAATCCGAAGACTTATCTGCCCGGCCATCATAGGTAGCTCGCTTGGCGCTCACACTTAAAGAAGGCCAGAGGGCTGAGCTGAATTTGTCTTTCAAGGCCTCTGCCTGTTTGAGACGGGCACGAACTTGCGCTAATGAAGGGTTGCTGGAAAAAGCATGCTCAACCAGCCTGTTTAAATCAGGATCATCATAGAGCGTCCACCACTTAACAGCGTCATATATATCCTGATGGTTTTCTTCTTCCAGAGCCGCCTTATAAGAATTTTGTAGAGTTACCCCCTCATCCATGGTTCCGGCAGGAGTGCTTGTACAGCCGGATAAAGGCAGGATAAGAGCTGTAAGCGCTATGAACGCTAAAATCGTGGTAAAACCATGTGGCGCGTCAACAGACATCGAAATTCGCATTCCGTTCGAAAAAACTATACATTCATAAGTGTGTGCTATTGAGTACTACGTATACATTTCTTTTTTCCCTTTGTCCCGTACAAACATTTTTTTTCAAAGTTTTCCCGCTGCATAATCAGGCGGTGCAGGCAATTTCTGATTTTACACAGCTAATAACCAATGTAACGAAGGCATTCGGTTGTGTTTTTAGTGCTTTATCTCTAAAGTCAGAAACAAATCCATAATATGCCGCCGCATAAAGGGGACGATTTAGTCTATGTTGAAGAAACCAACATCTTTACTTGTGTGCCTGTTTTGCTTAACCGCTTGTCAGGGGCTTGCGTTGCAAGGCTATCGGGGAGCTGTGCCCGCCATGGAAAAAGCTCCGGCGGCGGAATTGCCCGCTCCGGAGATTAAGACAGAACCCCAGCCCCCCCGTTTTTCTGCACAGGATGGGCGAATCGCTCAGGACTATAAAGGATTAGAAGCGTGGTGGGGCTTTTTTAACGATTCCGTTTTGAACTCCCTGATTTCATCAGGGCTTAGTATGAACGCGACACAACTAGCCGAAAAAGCAGAATTTCCAAAAATCATAAACACGGAAACTCTTGAAAAATACTATAAGGACAAACGCGTCGATCTGGTTAACGCCATTGTCAGAGACTATGTCGAATACCGCTATGTCCAGATACAAAATAATCTGCTGGATGAATATGCCGCCCTTCAGGAAATGGCACTGCTAGAGGCTGTAGGCAGGGAAGAGAGTAAAGTCAGAAACGAACTCGAAAAGCTGCAAGATCAAAAAACCGAGTTTGCAAAAAAGTTGCAGGATGCTTCTGTATCTCTTTCAAAGTCCACCAGACTTTTGCCGGAATATATTGATGAAATCCTGAAAGACAATCAGGGAATACCTGATTATGATATAACCCCGATCATGGCAAGCTCCACGCTTATTATCAGGAATGCTGCCAAAGTTGATGCTGCGCGCACCGAGCTGTTTGTCAAAACGCAAGGGCAGGTTGGTTTGGACGAAACAAAGGACATCCTGCCCGACACCCGCTTTAATCAGTTCTTTGGCATATCAGAGAATATCTTTGTAAACGCGCATAGCTCATGGCGCATAAAAATCGGCTTCGCGCGGGAGCAACTGGATTACTCCCCATTGATGCTGCATCTGGTTCACCGTCCCCAAACGCAGGAGTTTGAAAACTCGATCAATGCATATGTCGCTGAAATTGAAGGGATGCTCGTAAGCATATCCACATTGCGGGATCAGCAGGATGTTCTGGAGAAAGCGGCAACCAAAGCCTCACAAATGGAAGCTTATAAAGCGCTCCTTGGCGCTCTTAGAGCCGAGTATGAAAAAACAAAAACGATTATAAAACTGTTCGAAGCCCTTGATCTTTATTAGGCTTTGACCCCTAAAGCCCATCTTTTTATCGATCATCCTTAATCTGATTATAGGCTAAAAGCGCAAACAAAAATGTTCCGCCAATGATGTTCCCCGCACAGGCTGCAAAAAGATAGCCAGCGGTTTGCTGTAATGTTATAAGCCCTTGCAAAAGCAGTATGAAAGCCTCAACAGAACCCGCAACAATGTGCGCAAAATCGCCGATTGCAATAATGTATGTCATCATAACAATAACCCAGAATTCCGCTCCTCCGCGTGCGCTGGGAAGTAACCACACAAGGCAGGCTATAAGGAAGCCCGCCGGGATGGCTGATTTAAATATAGTGTTAAATGGCTGGTCTACGGCATTTATAGAAATCTCGGTGAAGGTATTAAGCAAATCGGCATCAATCATGCTATACTGGGTAACCAGAAAAGCGACAATAAATGTTCCGATAAAATTGGTTAGCAGCACAACCCCCCACAATTTCAGCATACGAATGAAGCTCCACATGCTTCTCTTTTTCAAAATAGGCAGAACAACCGTAATTGTGTTTTCGGTAAATAGCTGTAGGCGCGCAATGATAACAATGACAAAGCCAAAGGTGTAACCCAGATTTTCCAAAAGGAAGTTTTCTTCGTTCAGATGATGCCGGATAAATCCCTCACAAAAGAGCGAAAAGGTAATGCACAACCCTGCGGCTAGCCCCGACCATCCCAAAGAGGGAAGGGGGCGTGCAAGCTCTTCCCTTCCTTCAGCAGAGATGATCTCGTATATTGTCTTGGAGTTAAGGCGCCGGTTTTCTTCTACAGCATCATATCCGTTATTCATTTTTGACCTTACAGTAATTATGTTGCAGGGTTGGAAGCAGATATGCACAAAAACTCATGTGTGCAGCATGGCTTAAATATAACCGCTATTTCACATTAATAACAGGCTAATAACAGATTTATTGATACTGTGAATAATTTGTCGAGGCTTTAAGATATTGAAGAAGCTCGATAGAAGGCTCCCCATCTGCGCTTAAATTTGCCGAACGCTGGAAATTCTCAATAGCGGTGCGCGTCATAGGCCCAAGCATCCCATCCACAGGCCCCGGATATAATCCACGGCGCATAAGCTCGCTTTGCGTGTTGGAGATCAATGTCTGGCGGTCATGGGCATTGGAAAAGGAAGTATGCGAGCGCTTAACATTTTCAATGATGCGCGTAATATCCTCAACGCCAACTCCAAGCGAGGATGCCAACTGCCGCATGGCTGATTTAGCTTCCGGGCTTCCTGCATCAGCAGCGTTTTTATACCACGTTAAAGCAACATCAGGCTGCGCCTCTCCAAGTAAACCATTCTCATAGATCAAGCCAAGATTATAAGCAGCTTCCACAACGCCATTGCGAGCCGCGCCCTCAAAGTATTGAGCGGCATTTCCCGGATTATAGGGAACGCCAATCCCCTCAATATTGGCAATACCAAGGTTATATTGTGCTTCAGGATGGCCAAGCTCTGCAGCTTCCTTGTATAGACTTATAGCCTTACCCAGATCGGAAGGGACACCAACCCCTTGATGGTATAAGACTCCAAGATTATATTTTGCATTAGCCACACCGTTATTTGAAGCTTCCTGAAACCAGAATACGGCGCGCTCCAGATTTTGTTTAACCTTTCCGCGGCCAGCGATGTAATAAGCCCCCATATCATGCTGAGCCTCCGGCACACCTTCGAAAGCCTGCTGCTCAATTTTCTTGGCAACATCACTTAAAGCTGGATCGGGATTAATCCTTCTGCGTAAGGAAAGCTTGTATGATTCATCAACCACGCGCCGGGGAGCAATAACTTTTTCCACCGCAGGAGCAGGGGCGGGAGCCGGAGGAGCTGTGACGCTCTGATCCAGAGTATCCCCCTCATTCAAGCTGCCCGGTTCAATATTGTTTAAGGCCTGCGCCACGCGCTCAGGGTCTGTTTCCATGGCTGCGAGAAGTTGTGCATCATTGTTGACGTCCAGCTCTTCTTCCGGCTCTTTTTCAATTTGGGAAGGATCGCTATAGCCGCGGTGAATGGTTATACCATGCGAAGCTTCGGCGCCTTGCTCTGGCGTTTCTTGCTCCGGTGGTGCTTTAGCAACCTCAGACTCTACAGCCTCAGCCTCAGGCTCTTCATTATAGCTGAGCGCGAAATCCGGCTCTTTTTCTGCGGGATAGCTATATCCTTCATCATACAATGCAGTATCGGGCACGTCATAAAGCGCCTCTTGCGAGGGCGTTTCATCAATATAATACTGGCGGGCTCTTTCTGCCGAAGACCCCAAACTGATCGTCGGAGGGGTCTCCGCCTCAAGGCCTTTAAGCCCAACACTTACCGGAGAGATAGCCGCGCTCATGATCCAGCCAAGAAGCATCACCACCATTAAAAGCAGGAACAGGCTTGCTGTGTGAATGCGCAAAGGACGCCTCCACCATGGCATCATAGCTTCTTCTTCAATGCGGCGTTTAAGCACCATAGGCTCATTTGACAGCGCAGCATGTGTCATTTGATCAGGAAGATTAACGCCTGCCACCGCACCTTGATCTGTCAAAAGCACCATAGCTTTGGCGTTTAGTGCGTCGCGTGTCTCCAGCACTGCGCCTTCGATACGCTCTATCTTGCGCAGGAGGCGGTTGCGGTCTTCAATGACCTTATCAATTTTGCGGTCGAGCTTTATGTACTCGCTTGTTGCTTCCTCGATCTTGTTGTCCAGAGCGTCCTGCCGCGTTTCTGTCTGGTTGATGCGCTTGGTAAGGGAAACATAGGCTGTTGCATTACTGGCTATTTTCTCGTCATATTCTTTTTGACGCGCTTCAAGTGCTTTTTGTTTTTTAAGGATTTTCTCCTGAGCTTTAAGAAGCTCTTCGGCGCTTTCCGTGCGCGTTTCCAGTTTTGTTGTAAGATCCTCTTTCAGGTTCTCAAGAGAATTGTCGTTTTTCTTCGCCTTTTCTTCCAGAGCCTTGACCAGATTCCGCGCTTCTTCGATCTGCTGAAGCGTGGCTTTCATGTTGGTTTCTACACGCGATGTCTTTTTATTGACCTCGGTTTGCTTGGCTGCAACTTTTTGTTCCAGATCAATATAATTACTTTGCTGTGCAAGGGTGCGATCCTCAAGAGCCTCGATCTTTGCTCTATAGGCATCAAGCGTCTTTTTCATCACGGCGTTATCATCGCGTGATTCCTGTAATTTCTCATTCAGCGTTTTCAGCAACAGAAGGATCTGCACTTGCGCATTGTCTTTAGAGACAAGGGATTCTGTAGGGGCATTAATCGGCGCACTCAGAAGATCGTCATTATCAGCACTTTTAAAAAACACGCGCCCTTCGGATGTTTTTTTAAACCCCATAGTCATTCATCCTTTTGGGAAAAGGTACCCAAGTAAGTAATTTTACGTATAGCATTCCCCCATTAATAGCTACATTGCCCGTTTACGGTCAAGTTATTCCACACGGATACGCATTAAACCTTTGGATAAATTACTCAGCGTTTTCGAGTGTATGCTCGCAAGCATCGCTTTCCTGTCCAATGTTTAAAAAACTTCCGGTACTAAAACGCGAAAGTTTATGATAAGAAGCTATTCTTATGGAAGAAAAGATAATAAATATAGAAACCTCGCTCGCGCATCATGAACAACAAATCGCCGAGATGAGCGAGATTATCACAGGGCAATGGAAGCAGATCGAAGCTCTGAAAGCCATGCTCTTGCGCATGGGCAAGAAAATGGAGCAAATGGGCTATGATAACCAGCAAGAAGAGCCTGCAAAAAGCCTTATTGACAAAGCCCGCGAGGACATTCCCCCGCATTATTGATAATAGGTTCTTACCCTAGATCTCGGCCTTTAAATTAAAGAAGTCTCCAATGTCATGCCAAAATTACGTTTTGCTTTGCCGATCGCAATGACAAGGGGGAGGTTTGTCTAGTTTGTTTTAACATTTTTTTTATTTTTATAGGCTAAATTTTTGGCCAATTATTTTTTCCTTTGCTCTCTTTTCCTTGTTTTCCTTCATTTTTTCTTTCTTCTTTTTATAAAAATGGGCGCCCATAGTTTGTTTACGTACTTTTTTTATAAGCTTTCATCACAGGATTTTTTCTTAAAAATCCTTAAAAAAAGCATGAGTACAGCAAGACATATAAGGCCGAAAGCTT
>JAGYOK010000021.1 GCA_018399685.1 Alphaproteobacteria bacterium
CGACGATCTTGTTTTTCGAGTTGGCAAAATAATCGTTGATAATTTGTTGTATCGACTCTTCAAACTCGATCGACGCTTGCGCAATGTTGGCAATGATTTCTCTTCTGTCGCGCTGCATCTGCTTGACAAACAAAGGCATCCCTGTTGGAGTACTGGATAAAGCTCGCACCACATTGACGGCCGCTCACTAGCAGACCCGTTTGAATCTGTAAACGTGCTGTGCCGGGATCGTGTTTTCGCAAAACCTTGACTTGAAATTTCTGTTGAACATTTGATTTCGATGATTCCGTCGTCTCCCATAAGCCCATCCGGCGAAAAGCCAAGGATGCCGTTTTCTTGATGAATCCAACTTCCTGCACGTCCTTTGAGTACAGGCCCTCGCGCCAGGCTCCTCCTTTCCCTGGCCATGTCGAAAGATTCAAAAAAGTCGGTGTCCGGCGCAAGTTGATTCTTTCGGCGGCCAGGTCGTAAGATAGCATCTTAATCTTTTTGTCCTTGCTGACTTTGTAGGTGGACGTGAGCAGGTTTTGACGATTGAGGCGGTGATCTTGCCTAGGCGTAAACGTGCCATTCTGCGGTGCCTTGTGCTATATCTTCATGGACTTTGATTTGCGAGGAGAAAAAGGGCGTTCGAGGATCATGGTTTTTTCCTTTGGGTTTGATCTGTAAATCCGAGTTTTTTCAGAATATCGCACATTTCTTTAGGCGTGACGTTTTTATCGTCGTTTTCAGCAAGAACCTTTATCAAGTCCTAGCATTCGTTTAATGCGTCCTATGCGTCGTTAAAGATTTCTAATCTTACAGATTTGCCGCCACAGGAAAACCACTTAATAGAAAAAAATTCCTCAAGCGTCCCTCTCTCGTCCAAAATAGAACTTAAATAGATTGAGTCGGTTTCCTCCATGTAATCCAAGGAAGTTTTTTCATACCACGATTCGATGTGTGGAAAAACGCCCGAAAGCATTCAGAGTGCTTTGATTCACTCATGGAGTCACCTCCCCCGCATCCGGCATATGCGCGTTCATCAGTTCCGGAAAATGCGGCTTCGATACGGCGGGCGTATGTTTTGTCAACATGAATACATGCCTGAAAAAGAGCGTATCCGATTGCCCAACTGACAGCGGTTCTGTGCGTGTAAACGACACTCGCATTATTCGCGTCCATGATATTTGTCGCTATTTTCTCAAGCGTTTTGATTTGTCTTTCATTTTGGTCTCCATTGGTTTAGTTTCAGTCAGTCAAAGCCGGGCCTCTCACCCGGTCGCAGGTTTCGGTTTGTTTGCGGGGATCGGCCTGTAAGTGCCCCCTTTTTTCTAAAATTATGCGGGATCATTTCCGCGCATTTCGCGATTGTGTCGGGGAGGTCACAGCCAAACCCTCACAGCAACAATCACGGCGGCAATCAGGATCACCAGAGGGGCGCATTTGACAATCCGGTCAATCCATATACCGATTGTGATAGAGGCTTCGTCAAGGTCGGATTCTCTGGATAGGTCGTGTTCGTTCATTTCGCCACCATCTCAGGACGGCACATACAGCCTCCAGCGCGGGTCTGCTGTTGCCGTATCCACCTTTCAAGGGGCTGAGAGTGCGGATAGAGACACGCCTGCTTTTAAGGCGTAAGTGGGTTTTGCTCTGTATCCGGCTCGCCGTTTGGCAAGGCGGACGGCCTTCTGGAGTTGTGCGGGTGTGTTGGGGGTGTTGATTTTCATAATATTTTTTATTAACTCTTACAAAATGCAATGTGGTGGCTTACGTTTGGTGTTTCCGACTTCATGTGATACCGTCATACGATATCTCTAATTTTTAGGCCATCCGCAAAACCAGTATTCCGGAGGGCTCTAAGGTGCTCTTCCGTCCGGTAAATGTTTCAGGTTATGTTATTCATCTTGTCTCCATTTGGTTTCGTTATAGTGATACGGCTTTGATGGCCTCGCGTGTGATATTGTCCACAAAACCCGCCATTGAGTAGTCGGTGTGAATTTCGCCTTTGTCGTTTTCACGTCGGACCCGGGATGCAGGTTACACAATCCTCGCGACCATTTTTTAAACTCTACAATCTTGGCAAAACCAGATTTTTTGCCGTGAATGCATTCCGTCGTTTTCAACCGCAAATCCGGCCCTCTCAAGTTTTTTACTGCGCCTGCTGTTGTCATTGTCATTCTCCGTTTGGTTTGTAGTTAAATTGCTGTTCTGATCAAAAATAAGCACGGCAGGTTCTTCCATGTTGCCGTGTTCGGCGTGAATCACCGCCTCGAATCCGGCCCGCTTAAAGGCGGCTCCGTCCCAATCAAGAAACTTCTTGTATCACAAATGAATCAATCATGGGTGTCAGAACCTCCGTCCCGAAGATTCTTCGGAATCTCTCCACCTGTTGCGGGCGAGGAAAGCGTTAAAGTCATCTACACTGACCGTCCCGTCTTCGCCCAGGCATGGCGCAAATCGCATACGGCATCAAAATTGAATACCTGCTCAAGAAGCTCGCCCGCCGAGGTATTGACGAGCATAACTTGACTGACCGACCAGCGACCATTTACCGCTTCAGTCAGTGTTTTCGTTTTCGCCCCGATGAAGTGTCGTTAGTTTCATTGTCATTCTCCGTTTGGTTTGTGTGGTTGTCCTCTGTCTGATTAATACCATACCGCAAACCCTCCTGTTGTAAACCCCTTTTTTTTTCTTTTTCTTTTTGCTAGGGCACGAAAAAGTTCGAAACATTGGGGATTTCTCGATAGAAAATAAATCCCCTCCAGATTAACTGGCTCAATGTAGGAGAAGCCACGTCTGAAACCGTAAGGTGCCAGAGGAAATTGAAGCTGTCTCTCCGGCTGTCACCGATTGGCTTATTGCTACCCTACGGTCAGGGCAACCTCAATATACCTTACTCATGATTTTTTTGATCAAGCGGTTTTTTCAGCCTTCCACTGGGGGCCCGAACTTATCAACGGGTGCAATATTTTAACCACCGCTCTACCCCTGGGGACGGGCTCAACTCTGCATCCCTCATCAAAAGCCCATGAGCGGTTTTCGATTCACACCACGCCGGCGAATCACACAAAAAATTCATGGAGAGAGTCGCTTGTCTACCATGCCCAGCGTTGGGGAAACCAGCGTCTTAGCCACCAAGGGATTGACTGCAAATCGGAACGAAAACCTTCGGGCACCTGATCCACCTATCAACGATCCGCGAATAAAAATAGGCGGGGTCGGGCCAGTACAAACAATTGATTTCAGAGGGCCTCCGAGGATGTCCTTTACGCGCGGCGGAAGAAGATCCGTGCACGCTGTCAGGTAGATGTTCCGGCGTGATGGTCACCTCCCCGCCTCCACAAGTAGACCATGGCCACCACCGCAAACGCGAGGGCACCACGGTCAATGTGATTAGCAGCGGCGGGCTCATTGCTCTGGCAGGCGGCGGAAGAACGGCGGCGGTCTGCGGATTGTTTGATCGGTTTGAGTTGTCGCTGTTGTTGTTCTCGCAATAGATACGCTGTTACCCTGTCCAGACACATGTACGACTGTTGCAGGCAAGGTCACTGTCTCCGCCGCCCCATGACCCCGAAAAAGGTGCAGCTAATGCCGTCGCCTCCAAGTAGTCCAAGGCCAGAAACGCCGCGATACCTGTAGGGGACTGATTATTCACCTGTAAAGACCTCTCATCGATACCTGGCTTTACTCTGGCATGATCTCTCCGCCATCCCGAGCTATCAAGCAGGGACGGTCCAACGCGGCGCGGGTACAAGCCTCGGAACTCCCCTGAAAGCCAGGAGAACGCAAGAACGCGCCTGTTCGGTCGGGCAATGATTGTCAGCACTTCCACGCGGGGCATGTCTGACTTCCGGCGCGGGGTGTATAGGCACAGCGATTTCCGCAATGATGCAGGGTCCGGTGCCTTCAGGGACGCGCACAAGTTTCCTTCTCGGTGCTCCCGGTCACCTGACGGATCGCACATAATCCACGCCAGCCAATCGTTATCAGGTCGGCGCGGGTAAATGTCAGCGCGGCGTTAATCGCAAGTAATGTGATAGTCAGCTTCATTTTTTCATCCTTTGGTCGTGTTCGTCCCGTTGCGCCTGGGTCGTCCAGAGCTTACGGATAAAGGGGTACACCGTGCGGGTGTAAATGCGCCATAAGGTCGGTATATTTGTTGACTTTTTGATCCACGGCTGTTTGAATCTTTGTTTAGATGTCTGAAATGGTCATAGGTTAGTGCCCTGATATGTAAAAAAAAGCTGATCAAAATACGGGTATGTGTGGTGTTGATTGCCGTCCGGAAAACCATTTGCAAAGCACGATATGCCCCGCCTCATGCCGGATCGTGCCCATCTGAAACCACGCGGAACGGTTATCGCTCCGCTTGCTCGCGCCCATCCTCCCGCGTGCTGCCCGTTTGACATCGTGAGTTGCGTATGCCGCTGACGTAGTGCGTCGGCTCAATGACATAGATGATGACTCTGTTTTTACCCAACTCCATTTAAGCGGGCGGCCAACTTCGCGGGGGAGTTCGGCCAGCGCGTTGTTGATCGCGTGTTCAGTCGCTCCCCGGTACTCTTCCGGGCCGCTGTACCAATCCGGATTTTCCGCGTAAGGAAGCGCACCCGGAAAGTAGAGTAAAGTGATGGTAGATAGGATGGTTCTTCATGCTACCTCTGCCCCGTCAGAATGTACGTCACTGCTCCAATCACCGAGAGTATGATCCCGCCCGCCACCACGCCGCCAACCCAAAGCAACAAATCGGACGCGGTCGTTCAAAAGCTCGACCGTCGTGGTGATCTCTGCCGAGCGCATTGTGCAACTGTCGACGTTCGTGAGCCTGATTTTGATTTCATGTGAGCCATGTTCCAGATGCTGGAGTCGGTACTCGTGGTTTTCAATCGTTGGCTCGGTGACAAGGATGCGTTGGGTTTGTGCGTTTCGGTTCATGCTTAGATTTCAGTTTCGGGTTCTGTATTCGTTTATTTTCGTGTTCGATTTGGCGTTTACAACTCGCGACAAATTCCGGCCATGAACTGTCGTGATCCAAAGCCCGTCGCAAAGTCGGCGGATGTCTTTGATCGCGGTTTCCGAGCGTCGGAAGCGGGAAAGTTGGCGGTCCCGAGGGTCGGAGGTCATTCGACGGCTCCTCTGGTTCTGGGGTCCGGCCTAATCCCCGCGTCGGGGTCGGAAAGTAACCGATCCATCCTCATTGACGGTAAACTCCGGCAGACTGTCAAGGCGGTCCTGAATGCCTTGCCACAAGTCAGGCGGGATTGCGCATCGTGCCCGCGAGGAACTGTACCATTGCGTTTGACAATGCGAACAGTTGCCCGGCGGCGGGTCCAAGCGCGGCCAGACGTTCGGCGGCGTGATGCTGGTGATCGTCCACAGCGCGTCAATCTTCGCATCCATCGCGGGCGTTGCGTTCTGGCGATGGACCTGCGCCCGGGCGATGAGAGCAGCGCTTCATGTTCGGCGG
Source organism: Alphaproteobacteria bacterium (assembly GCA_018399685.1). Taxonomy (GTDB): domain Bacteria; phylum Pseudomonadota; class Alphaproteobacteria; order Micavibrionales; family Micavibrionaceae; genus UBA1672. Next base: position 5,453 of record JAGYOK010000021.1, read on the forward strand.
TTGTGGGGGAGGTGTAGGTGTTGGCGGTGTCAGTATGTTCATATGGGCCCTGGCATGCACAGTTTGATCGAGGGTGAGGGCGTAGTTGTAGATTATAGTTGTCCACCTGACCCGTCAGGCGGAAGTGTTCTGGCTGCTGCGCGTGCACTGATTGTGATTCGCTGCCAGTCTCTTCGGCGGCGCCCTGACGGTGAGGGTTTGCGAAAATACTCCATTAACAAAAACGAGCAGTCGCGCCGTCCCATGTCACGACGTGATGGTGCCATGTGTTATCGTCAGGTTTTGATTTGTACGAGTGAGCTGCCCCCTGATGTAAAAAGAGGGGGTTGACTGTAAATTACCCTCCCCAGTTGACGGCCAAAATATATTTGAAATGTGCGTCCAAGAAATTATTTTCTTGACCACGGGCGATAATCGACCCACCCGGTGTTAAATGCGACTCGCTCAAACCGGAAACCGTCCACCGACGATCTGGTGCCTCGCAAATAATCCATCGCCTATAGTCCGCCCCGGTGTCAAACCGGGCGTTCGAACCCGTCGAAATCAAAGGCCTGCTTCGTATTTGCCGCCCGCATACTTTGAGCAAGCAAAATCAACCACGTCGCGTTTACTTCGTTGCCGGATGAATCGTTTGGGCTTCTTCTGCGCGATACCATGCGTCCAATCCACGTGCAATGCTCATAACGCCTCCACGTCAAAGATTGCGCCGACAAGCTCGTAACGCGCCCGGTCCAGAGCCGCTACCTGGCTAATCCAACGCGCCGATAAACCGTTGTCGGGGCTGGCGGGGGTCACGGCTCCGGGGTTGGCAATCGTCTCAGTCCTTTTGGCCGTGGAGTGTCCTGTCGCCCGTCGCGTCTTGATGGTTCGACAACAACGCGCACGGCTTTCGTGGTGTCCGCCGGGTCGTTGAGTGTGAGCGTGGTTGCCCTCCAGAGTGACGTTGTGGATTTCGCCGTTGACTGCGGGGGTGATCGATTTGTCTGCGTCCAGTGTCAGCGCGGCGATTGTGGGTGATGTCGCTTCGACCTCTTCCCACCCTGCGTCCTTGCGTGCATACTGGCTCCCCGCCGCTGTGTCTCCGATTGCCCCACCCACAGCCGCCCGCCGAGCTGCATTGTCCGCCGCGTCTGCGAGGGCCGTAGGTTGCGTCTTTGCGTTGCGCCAGCCGATGACGAGGCCGGAGATCTGCCCGCGCTGTCGCTGCGTCGTCCAAGTCGCTGAGGTTGTTTGAGATTTTGAGGACATCCGCGTCGTTCGCCAACAGAATCCAGTCGCTCCATGTTGCATTGCTCCCGCCACGTTCGTGCGGTAGCACATCCGCTCCTCCGAAGTGTCGGTGAACGTCTGCATTTTATTGAACGCGCCGCTGATGTTGAACAGGCATCCGTTGTTCGCCGGAAATCCCGCGAAATGCCGCCGGATGTGATTATCAGGATTCGTAGGAATTTGCTCGTATGCGCTCGAGGTGTTGCAGAAGTGATGATTGCCGCGCCAGACGGAACTGTTATCATCCGATTGAGTGACGCGCTGGTAAACGATGGCGTAGACAGCGGATTCCACGCCGCGCCGTCGTACCTACGCATCTGGAGCCGGTGTACGTTTTCGCCCCGCTGCCGGTGTCCACGTTGTACGTTTCGCTTTATTAGACCTGAATCGATAAATCACGCCCTTCGTCCCGGTGCCGTCTGCCAGCGTCGGGGAGTTGTTAGAGGCGTTCCAGCGTCCGAGGAAGGCGAAGTGCGGGGTCTTTAACTCGCCAACACCTGGCAATCGCCGTTCCGGCCGGGTCCACGTCGGCGGCTTGGTCCGGGTGCCGAGCGCGCTCGATGAGCGTGCGGAAGTCTGCGGTGAGAGGGTATAGCCCTGCTCGCATCCAGCGAGGGGGAGGGAGGCGGTTAGTTGACTGATATTCAGATTGCGGATATTTGTGATCCCGAAGTTTGACCAATCCAAACGGAGACCGCCCGTTGATAATGTCGCGGATTTCAAAAGCGTTTAATTCCGGGGGCCTCACCGCTGTTTCGTATCCCCGCTTGCCATGGGTTCGTGCCATCTGACCGGAATGCAAAAAACGGCGTCTTTAGTTAACTCGTCGGTGCGCTCCAAAGTCTGATATGAAGCGGTCCCTTTTAAGCGTATGCTGACAAATCCGAGTAGGTTGACGATTTCTTTGCATATATTACTGGGGTTGAGTTTGAGTAATTGCGCCAATGCCCTGGCAATCGCCGCCCGGTCGTCCGCCGCCGCGGCTGCAACGCATCGCTTCCGCCTGTCCTGGTTGAGGCGCGCTCTGTCGGTGTCCAGGCGTCGGATAGGCGGAGGGTCGTTGCTCGCCACAATGCCCCCATGCGCCCCTGTGGTCTCGCTTTCGTGGTCGGTGAGGTCGGAGGCGAGACTGCAGCGGCTGATCCCGCGCTGTCGTAAATGCCACTTTTCACACCTATCTTGATCTGCTCAGTTGCCGTTATTTTTGACTTCGGTTGCTCGCCATCGTCCGGCAATACAGGCCCATCGGTCGCGGTGTTGGTGTAGCTTTGACACGTTCCAGTCAACCGTAGTTCCAATCGGCACCCCCGCGCCTGTCGCCAAAATCGTGAGGGGAATGACGGCTTTTGACCTGTTGACGATAATCAACGCGGTGTATCGCTGAGAAATCAATCCGTCGTCAATGGTGATCGTTGATTGCCCGTCTGCATCCGTATCAGTCCCGCTTGATCGTAATTGACCCGATAGTAGGCCGTGATTTTCGGCGCGGTAGACAGTCCAGCTTCGGCAACCTCGCTCCCTACCATGACTTGCAAGTCGATTGCGTAGGTGGACTGCGAGTATAAAACCCGCGCGGTGATGCGCTTGTCCACACCCGTCACTGAGGCTGACAGTCAGGTTGATAGTTGATGTTGCCATGGCTTTAACCTATGCTTTCGGGTTGGGGTTTGTCAAACGTTTTTGCGGTCTTCCGTCAAGATATGCCGCGTTTCGGCATCCTCTGCAAGGCTTTGATTCCGAGGGCTGTAGTCACGTTTTGATCGCGGTCCCTGGTTTATGCTGGTGGCGGAATGAAAGCCACCAGTCGGGTTCTGTGGAGTCTGGACAAGCGGCGCATACTCCGAGCGAGCAAGTGCGATTGTGCAAGGTGCATTTACCGCCGTTTGGGTGTCCGATGTCTTGCCAGTGGATGCAGGGTTTTCATGAGATCGAACCGAATGAGTACATGTAATTTACCTGCGGTGATTTATAAGAGCCTTTGGACTTAATCCTGTGTATTTTTCATTTCAACAAAATCTGCTCTTAGCCACCATTCGCAATTAGCGGAAGAAAAGATATAGCGGTAGATAAAAATGCCTGTATTGTAAAAAGTTCTATCTATCCTCAGACCAGGTATCGCTTACTGTCAAACTTTGCTCGAATTTTAATATTCCGTCGTTACTCCATATGCATTTGGTTTGATTTAGTTGTTAAAACAACGCTACTTTTCAAAGTGTACCTTTCCCATCTGGTTATTCTATCTTTACTGTCCATGTCATCGATGTAACAGAGTAAGCATCCAAACATCTATTTGGGCATTCGCAAGGCGGGCAACAAAGCTCTTTTCCTCTGTCGTCAAAACGGGTGGGCTGTCGGTGCGGCGGGCTTCGGGTCAATCAAGCAATTTACGATTTCGCCATAAACCAATCGTGTGCAGGATCTCCGGTTTCACGTTCCCTCGTCCCTTCATAGCGGCACCCATTCCAGTGTTTCATCCTCTTCGGTCGGGAGTATCCATTCATCTTTTCGAGGCAATCCCACACATACGTGGCTTCATTGGCACATGCTGCAGCAGCAGCCGAGGAATTGTGCTTCCGTAATAAAAACAGGCTTCCCGTCGATCATGGGAAGTTTGCCGTTGGGCATTATGTAGTATGGTCCGGCCACATGTGGGCTCCTTCCGGGCACTCCAAATTCTTCAAGGTCAATCGCAAGCGGGAAACCAGCGTGTAAGGGTCGCGTAAGGTTTGGGTGATTTCGGTTATTGCACCGTCCGCTGCGACCACCTCCCCCGATTTCGACAAACACGTTGCCCGCGCCGGATTCGATGTCTTCCAAGTCCAGGGTGTCAGCGGGACTTCCGCGCCGATCTTCGACGGTCACCGCGTCTAATCCACAGGACAAAGTGTGAAGGTAAAACCACGTTCGGAGCGTACTTCCGCCTTGAACCAGATTTTGCGTGCCGTTGGTCAAAGTCAGCGGGTCAGTTGATACGGTTTGAGGCGTGCTGATTCCGGTCGCGGCGGCTGACGAAAACAGGATACCGTCCACCATTTCGAGGTCAAGCGGCGTTGTGGATTTGGTGAGTTGCCAGGGGTGGGTTGTGACTGTGATTGGCGGGTCAATTTTCAAACGACACGGCATCCATCAAACCCAATCACCACCCTCAACCAGCCAATTGTTCATAAAGTTACGAACCTGCCTAACAAAATGATTATCCAGCATTCTGGGGTTGGCGGCTGAGAGCTATTTATCTGGCTTTTACACATATCAATACTCCGGGGGTCCAGTTTTTCCCATTGCGCCGTTTCTAGATTAAGAACAATGACTGGGCCCGTAATATCAAGCTGATACGTTCCTGTCATTTTTCCATATGAGGAAACTTTATCATAATTTGCTGTTAATTCAGAAACCACATAAAGCAAATCACCTTTGGATGTGTCGTCAGGATGAATGTCGCTGTTATATTAAAGGTGTTTTGGTCGTCTATTGTTATATTCCTAAAGTCGAACGGCGGAGATGTTGAACCATCCCCGATGTCACCAAAAACCTCTATTCCAAGATAAGAAATCAGACGTAGAACCTTCAACTAAAACCTGAATAACAGCGCGATATTGCTTAGAAAAAGTTCTTTCGCCACCTTCATTAATGCGAAGTTGAGGCATTGAGTTTTCTCTAAAATTCAGTAGTGTTTCTGATACAGCCATTACATACCGCCTTTGGTGTTGGGTTGAGTTCTTCTTCTTGAGCCGCCGAGATGAAACGTGATCTATGATTACGTGCTGGGGGCCAGACGGAACATTAAAGTTTTTCAACCAGCTCGGGCGTTTCTTTGCGATTGCAAATTTTGTATTTGGCTTGGCGAAAGTTTTTCAGCATTTCTGGTGTAAGTTGCTCAAATGCGCCTTTTGACATCATTCTTTTATTTTGTCGTTCAGTACGCTTTAGTGGCAGCCCCCGGAACAACTCAGAACCTCCAAGCGTCAAAGCGGCGGTCAGGACTCTAGCGGCTTTGTTTTCGCCATGCTAAACCCCTTGCAAAACCCCTCTGCTATAGCAGCACCTATCTCTACACCAAACTCAATAAAGCCAGGGAGGATGACAAGTGCGTCCGCTAATTTTTCTATAGAAAATTCCAGACCTTTGACTATTTGTCTGAAAGTGCGGATGTTATACTGTTATCCTCTTACATTTTTAGAAAAGGCCGAAAGGTAGAGTTTCGCCTTGTCTGAAAATTCTTTTAATTTTCGGAATGGCAGATTCAACACCCTGTCTGATATTATAAAATGCCCAAGCGACATTTTGACCCCAAGAAAATGTTCCGTTGTTACGAAGCTCTGTCATTTTACATATCTTTCAAGCCAGTATTTAGCCAGAGGTAGAATCTCTGCCCACCTCGTCAAATGACTGTTTGCTTGCGGAAGTAAAAAATGGACATAATACCGGGCCATGTTTTGGCAAGCTTAGCTGCTGCTCCATGAAATTTCAGAAACTCACTGTTTAAAATTTCCATTGAGGGATTCAATAGCCTTCGGCGTGTTTATTTCGAAAACCTCTCCATTTCATTACGAGCTTTAACCTGTAAGCAAGCCCATTTCCTGCAAACGCATAGCCGCTTCACCGAACGGTCGGCCTGACGGATCATCGAGTATGCGACCATACCAGAATCGCAACATCCTTGATGTCATTCGGGTTACGGAAGCCGCGTCTGCCATCATCTTTAAGGCTTTGGTTCCCGCAAAAGCGTTTTCTGTGAACACGGTCAATACGATGTGAAGCGTCTGTGTAATGCTGGTAATATCAAACGGGGTCAAGGTCCACCTGTTTGATTTCGTTCATCCGCTTTTGAGCTTTTTCGGCGGTTCCAAGTAAAGCCTGCTTCAAATTGAAGGTCGTACTTTTCTAAATCTGCCTGCCTCGGATATTGATTTTCCAATCAAGCCTGCACCCAAAACGCCCGCGCTGATAATGCCCCGTCGGATCGTTCGAACCAGTCCACGAACAAACCTGCGTCCAGCCGCGATACCAGCCCTTCTTGCAAATCGTCCCGGAAGTCTTGCCGCCCATCCCGCTATGCGACGATTAACGCTCTGTAAGCCCTTTGCAAATGGGCCTGCGTTTGCCCCTATCGTTACCTTTTATTCCGCCAGCCATACCGCCTAATGCGTTCAACGCCTTTCGGAATTCGGATACGGCTATCAGGGTCGGAGTGGGTTTAGGCGGTCCTGATTTACCGATGATTTCATTTCAGCCTCTATCTTTCATCGACGGCGCGAATAGCGGAATCTAACTTCCGGACTTGCGTTATACCACCATCCGGCGAACTCCAATTTCACGCCGAGAAAGCAAAGCGCAAATATACCACGGGTCAACAGGGTCGGGTTCAATAATATTCCCCTGCGTATCGCGTTTAGGCTCTTCATCTTTAAATTTATCGTTCAAAATTTCGGAAACCCTTTACGGAAGCGTCCACGCCTCTTGAATATCGAATGAGTTCAATAAGCCCCGGCATTCTGTCGAAATCAACATTCTTGCGCTCACAGTCCAAAGCCCAAAGAGACGCGATGATAGAATAATGGCCCGTGATATAATGACCCTGACTTTTCAATGAATTCCAGAACGCGAAAAGACGGGTATTGGTTATATCCTCGAACCGATCTTGAAATAATCGGGTTCTTTTATTTTCTTGGCGTTTTTCTCGGGATACGTCTCTGCTATTTTGTCCAGTCAACAATAGCCTCAACGTCTCGTTAGTCAATTTCCGTTGATGCTTCTCGATCAACGGTTTCAGAATCTGCTTTCGTGTAGGCTTTCATTTAATTGGTCATCCTCTTCATAAGTGGCCTTATCTTTCTCAAGAATTGCTCTGGCATCGGTCCGCCAGAACGTGACGACGGTCTTTTGGCGGTAATGCCGAAAGGGTTTTGGGTCACTCATAATTTTACTCCGGGGCAACAGCGTTTGAGTCAATCGAGCTTGTGATGTCGAGTTGATAGCGGTAAGTCAAAGTCCCGTCCGGGTTTCCGTTAATGGCTCTTCGAGTCACCTTCCCCGGCTTGTCGGCAGTTGATAGACCGTTCACGTACTCACGTGTGGTCAATGAGCCGCATAAGGCAGTCGCGCCAATCACCCGTGTAGTTCCGTCTGCTTCGGCGGCGGTGAGTTGGTCAAGGCTTCTGCAACTAGGAAAGATACGGTTGTTCCATCTTTCGGACCAATAACTTCCAATCCATGAACTAGGTGCGGGGTCAAAAGCCATTGTCTATCTCTTATGCGGCTGTACTGGTCAGCTTCTTGGTGAATGAGGCGGTATATGTGTCGATTTCCTGATTACTGGGTCGCTGTTCTCGTAGTTGACGATAATCAAATCCGAATCGCTTAAGTCAGAGGGTGCGCTGGTGGCGGTTCCTGTTCCTGACTCTTCATAGGTATATTTTGAGTACGAGTTCGTAAATCCAACTTGACCGGTATTACCCATTGCGGTCGTAATTTCACACCCCCATCGGTGGGTTACAGAAGTCGCTTCGGCGTTCGCATCAAGGCCTGCATCAATCAACCCCGCAACGGCGGCGATATTAACGGCTTGAGAAATTGCATAAGTTCGCTGCGACCGTTTCGTTTCAGTCCACGCCAGACCTTCAACCGTTACCCTGGGAGCTTGACCTGCTTCAGGCGTAAGCTCTACAGATCGAACCAAGTAACCGCCAACAACCGCGCCAAGTGATTGAAAGCGTAACGCTTCCACATACCTCATATTCTGCCTGCGCGGTGACAACCGTTAAACCGTTCTGACACGCTATGTCCCCATTCGCGCCCAGAACCTCGGTAATGTCGCGTGTGTTGTTGTCGCTGGAGGATTGGGCATTGAAACCCGCTCCCAATGAAAATAAGTCTGTTGCTCCTAAGTCGCCTGCGGCCATGATATAACCTCTTTTGTGTTAAATTAAAAGTGAAACTGTAAAATATAAGTGGTCAAGACTATCCACATGGTGAAATAATCTTATCGGATATTCACGCCGTTGGTTGAATCGAATTCCCAATCCCCTGTAACCGACGGAATGCAACCGAGTTTAAACCGTCTGGCAACAGTACCAGAATCAAGCGCGTATCCAACTGCCCCCAACAATTCCACGAGGCTTGACCCATCCCGATCCTTTCCCGGTTAAATGGGCTGTTCTGATCCTGATTTCAGCCCGTCCGACCATTGACTTAGATTACCGCCTTTATGTTTCAACAGGGTGATCCGATCCAAACAAACGGCTTGACCATTTCATCTTCCACGATGCCGCCCGTAATCGTTCCGACTCGAACGCCTGTTATTTGGTCGGCTGCAAGCTGTGCCTCGACTAGTGCTTTTAAATCCAGCCTCTATGATTGCTTCTACTCCTCTTACCATACTCATACCTTCATCATTCGTTGTTGCGCTTTTTGGCCCGATCTTCCAACATGCCTTTCATCATTCCGCGTAAAGCATTTGCGGCTTTTGCGTATACGTAAGGTTCAAAGTTTCCATAAGCTTTTTCCATGTACGTGACTTTGTTGTGGATAGAGCACTCCATTTTAACCGCGCCCATGCGTTCATCGTACTTTTTGACCATTTGCTCATGGTTTTTGATCGCGTCTTTGTTTTTGTGGCTGATCCTGCCAACACCCTTTTCTTTGACGGCAGCTATACCGCGCTTTGAAAACGCTTCGTTACCAAGCGCGGCCCAAAGTTCCCCGCCAATCCTCTACGGCTGATCTTACGCATTGCCGCGACTTCACGCGGGGAGTCGATCTGTTTTTGATACCTGACTTTCTACCGGGCGCGGTTGATGTCCGAGTTTGCTGATACTTCAACCCGCTTTATTTGTAATTCTTGCCGGTGCGTTTCCGGTCTGCATCGAACTTGCGTAATCCTCACTATCTTCGGCGCAATGCCATCATCCGTCACTTTGGCATATGCGCTCAAAGTCACAGGCACAAAAACGGCCGCTTTTTCTGTTTGTAGAATTTCACAAATGGGTTGCATACCGAACCGTGCATCAGTCCGCCTGCTCTTAGCCTCGTTTGGCGCACCCTCTTGTCGATTTAGATCGCGGGACTTACCAGGCGGGCTCATGCTTCTTGCTACTCCAGCGGCCTTATTTGCAGTCAGGCGCACAACGGCGGGCGCGTCATAGCTTCGGAAGTTCGTATCGAATCTTCTCATGGCTTTGTTACCTCGAACGCCTTCTATTCTAACCCCTACAACACTCATATCATGCGTCCTCGTCAAGGACGAATAGGCGTAAGATGGACCCAAAGCCGGAATAGCGTGTTTCGGCAACCTGGTAATCTTCGGCGTTCCGAGACTGGTTTGATTACCCGCGCCCGGGAATGACAGGAGGAGGGCCGCTAAATATCCTTTTCAGCGGGCGGTGGGGTGAAGTCAGAGGTTGCGATACGCACAGAAAACATATCGCCCATCGTTTCGCCCATGTCGGATATGTCGGTTGGTTGACCGCCGTTGACTTCAATCCTCCTCACAGCGGTTTTAATGTCAAACGCAACCATGACGATTTCCGTGCGGATGTTTTGTCGAACGGAGTTTTTCAAAATAGCTACGGATGATTTAGCGTTTAGCATAATAAAACGCCCCGTGTGGCGAAAATCACCACGCCGGGGCGCACCAATGGAGAATTGGCGATATTACAGCAGAAGAGACAGAGGGTAGCTGACTCCGGTGTTGTCACCGCCGTCCGCCAATACAGCCGCGTTCACGTTGAGTAACGCTTGGTGCTGGACGGCAGTCGAATGCGGGTTGCAGCGGGTCCGACCTGCGGCAGCGGCGGCTCCGGTGATAGTGACCGCTTTTTGAAAGCTCTTTCAATGGCTGCAACGTGGAATCGTCTGGTGGAATCCTGAAAAGTGTAGATAACGGTCTTGTCTTCCACGAGGTCAGGTGTTGCAGGAATAGACAGTTCAACATCAATCCCTTCGTTTACGGGAAATGCGAAACCTGTTCCAAGTCGATGCTATCACCGTCCGCGTTGGCGGCGGCGGCGGGCAAAGCCTTGGTTACTTTGAGTAGTTCGTCACGAATTGCGCGGGGCATAATAATTTTCCTTGTTTTAGGATTCGATTTCGTCGGTGTTTCCGATAGAGTCGGTTTCGATGATCGGGATACCCTCGTATTCAGTCGGGCGGGGGCCACGTTCGGCTGATCCGGGGCGAACTCATGCTGCCCTGAAGGACGACGGTAATGGCTGATCTGCAACTGAGTAACACTGCGGCGAGATGCAAAGATTGCATCTGGGCGATGTGTCCGACCGGGAACGTAGCCATCATTTGAGCGAGCTGCGCGTCAGTCAAACCTTTTACCACTGTCCTCGGTCAAATTGACAATACGGCGGGTAACGTTTTCATGGCCGATTTGCATACCCACCCATGCGGTGAGCGCGGCAACATATGCATCGTATCCGCACCTGCGGAATCATAAACCATTTGTTCGCGGAAGTCACCGAGCTCAAAAGCTTGATTTTGACCGCCAACAAGGGTAAGATCCTGAATGCCGAATTTAACAGCGTAAACGCTTGATGCCGTGTCAGAGGTGGTTCCAGCGGCGTTGATGGCGGGAGTTCGTCACCTCGCGGCGGTAGTTCCCTGGAACGAAGCGCGGCTTCGACCGGGGAAACCTTTAGCGTCGGTAGTGATGCCACAAAACATCTGCTTGCCGAGGTTTTGCATTGCGGACTGCATCACGCCGGAAGCCTGATAGCTCGCCAGGATTCGGCACCGTCTCGTAAGCGTCTGCAACGGCTTTGTCAGCCTTTACATTTCCGGCCAAAGATAAAGCATTCAATCAGGCTTTTCTTGAAGGTGGACTTTCCAGGGCCTGCCCTTCGCGTTACGGAATCCCGTATCTGGAAGTGCGGTCCGAATGCCGGTGGTGTAGGACGTTCCGCGAATGGTGCGGAAAGGTACGGACCTGCAATTCAGGAGCGTAAAACCAAGTTTTCTTCAATCAACCCAACGGAGTATCGTTCTCGTTATGCTTCTGGATGTCGAGCAGTGTGGCAGACATGTCTTTCCTTTATTTGCGGATTTAGATTTCAGCGCGGCGGTTGCTTTGCAATCCCGGTAAGTTCTTTGCTGAAGTTTCTTCCGGCGTGAATGTCCTGGCCGTTTTCGTCAAGCTCTTCCTTCAGCTTGTCGTTTTCTTTAGAAAGCTCTTTGTTTTCAGCTTTCAATTTGGTGCAATACTTTTCAATTGCATCGGCCTTGGTTCCTTGGGATTCAAGAACTTCATCGGCGATTTCAACACCGCAGAAATTCACGATTTCCCGGTATTCAGAAAGCGACATGTCATTTTGCACATCGGCGGGTTTTTCAGAACCTTCCGGTTTCATTCCCTTTGCTCAACCGGTATTTTCGGCGGCAGGGGTGTTCTCCCGGTGCCTTTTCCTGAGTTTTTCAGTTTCCTCTGGGTTCTTGAACTTTACCCAAAGATTCATCGGGCTTTTTTCAGTCTTGTCGGGGAGTGTTCTGTTCTGTTTTCATATGCTTTACCTTTAGGTACTGTTTTATGTTTACGCCGTACTTTTGAATGTAGTCAACCACTTTTCATTATTTTCTAAAAAGTTTCAACTTCGGGATGTTCGGCGAGAAATTGCTCCACCTGCCCGCGACACTTGCGGTTGCAAATAGTCCGTCGGGATTTGCAGCGGGTTCGTCCACAAAGTCGCAACTGCTGTAACTGACAGCTTGCGAATACTTCTGCCAGTGAGTTCAAAAGCATCGTATTCGCTCCAGTTTTCCTGATAGATTTTATTCCCACATCCTTGTCTCGTCGGTAGCGTTCGCCGTTGATAAACACGATGGACGTACCAAAAAGCTGGATCATCTTCGCCAGTTGCTTCACATATTCCAAGTCGCCATTGGGGACTTGCGGGCGGATTCGGCAAAGTGAAGGTCTGCAAGTAAACGTTCGCCATTGCCAACCAAACGGAAATTACGGAAGTGGCCATGCAAGTTCCGAGAGATTCAGAACACAATGCCAAAGTCCCGTAAAACGGGACTTCAAGCCGATACGCATTGCATCGCCCTGTCGGTATACCTTTCTCACAAAGTCTTTGTCAAGATGAACGCCATGCCCTAAGGCCTCCCCAACGGTCAAGCAATGGAGCATCCGGTGATTACGTTGGTTTCGACCTTTCGGGAGCGGCTCGAAAGCGGATAACCGGGTCCACCGGGATTCATCAGTTTTGTTTTCAGTCGTCGGATTCATTTTCATCCTGCCTTTATTTCCTTGATGTCATTGTCAATTTCGTTGTCCTGTTCTGAACGCCGTCCGGGGATCGCCTACGTAAATAGGTACACTAAGCTCATCTGCTCGTTTCAGGTATTCAGACTGCTTTTCAAGTTCCGAATACATCGACGTTGCGCTCTTTTCCAAGAGTGGGAATAGAGATTTCAGACCCAGCGCGACTTCCCCTTCAGAGGCTTTGATTTCGTTCATCTTATCCAGCCATGGAGACGGGCGCGGATGAACGTGCACCAGCGGGCGCAACTCTTCGTATGTGGTTCCTTTTATATCTCCGTCGTCAATCCACATTTGGACTTTCCAATCCAGATATTGTTCCATGACCTCTTCGTTTTTGCCACGCTTGGACTGAATGGATTCTCATACATTTTGCGGTCCGCAATTATATGAGAGAATGAGGCAGAGCGGCCATCAAAAACGTGTAGGATGTCCAAAGCAAGCAGTGCACATCGAATAGCCAATCCGGTGTAACTCTCACGGATTCAGGAGGCGTTTGAGATTCAATGGTTTTGAGCATCTTCACTGAATCAGATTCAGCCCAAATGGCCCGTTTTTAATGTCTATTTCTCTGGAAACGTCGGCTTGCGCAACATCATTTTCGCCCGGTCCTTCATCTTCCACATCTTCGGATGTCGACTGCAACCCGCCCTGTTGAATCAATAGCGTCTTGCGTAATAGCGTACCCAAAAACGGCATGAAGCTTGATTTTGAGCAGGATGAATTCCATTCCCTTTGATGTCCAAAAGCTGGTTCATCGCGCATAATAGGCGATATACCCCTTTGTCTGCTGATAGCGGTCAAAGTATCCTGAATAAATTGCGGTTTCTCGCCAAAAACACGGCGGTCAAATTTCAGGGTTCTTTTAAATTTGTGTATTTGCAATACGAAAATGACTAACTCCCCTCCATAGGTATCAAGTTCTAATCCTTGGATCTGTGAATCTGGTCAAACCGTCTTTCCCAACGGCATTCCAGGGGCTAGGCAGGTCATCTGGCCTTGTGATTTGAGAACCTTCTACAAGCTGACAGACCCATACCGGGGAGCTTTTGGCGGTGATTTTGAAGCCATAAGGAGTCGCCATCTAAAACCGGCCCATCTCGAAAAGGCGCATAGATTCATCCCCGGTTGTGGCGTTTTGCCGCGTCAAAATTTCGAGCCTTCCTGTGCTCCCGCAAAAAAGGTCCATTACGACCTTTCTATTATCACCTGCTGCTTTATCCACGTCAAAATAGAATGAGGATACCGCGTCTAAATGCCTGCGTATCATCCATCCAGCTAAAGGGATATTGTCCAGAACATCGTTCGTGAGTGCCTCACCTTTTTTTTCGTTCATGACGCTTAAGAATTATAGTCCTGGTGCGGCTTTTGCCCGTGCGGAATACCTTTGCGCCGAACCGTTCTGAACCGCCTCATAGTCAAACGAGCTTGTGTCCCTGCGGCTTTAAAGGGAAATGGCTTGTGAATTTGATGCAGAAAGCTTTTTCATATCAGTGATACATGGTCCGCATCGATACAGACTGGAACAGCGGACGCGCCCCCGGTAGATCGTGCAATCTGGTTATTTATGTTCTTTCCATGTCATAGAGACGGGAAACGTTGCCGCGAGTGTACGAAATTCCGTCATCAAGAGACATGCTTTGACCCGCGACAAGAACCTCGTCAATCGCGGCCTGGATCTTTGCGCGGCGGTCTATCAAATGAGCTATGCTTTCGTTTCCCAGGTTTTTCTTATATTCCGCATACGTTTGAGTGTAAAGAAAAGTGAGCCTTTCGTTTTTCCGAGGTAAAAGAGACATAGGTCTTAGAAATATATCCGAAAGGGTTGTAAGGCTTATTGAATCTAAATCTGAACTGACTAACCCGCCTTTCGGTTTAGCCTTTCTTTCCGTGAGGGTTTTGCGCCAAGACCTGATTCGCTGGCCCCAAGATACGCCGTTCCGACCACGCAACCCACCAGTGCGTCAAGCTTATCATTCAGCGTACCCGGCTTTTTACCCCACTCTGAAAAAACTGGTTGCCGCCTTCCGTGAGTTCGATATATTCCCTCCAAACCTCTGAGCATATTTCATCGGCAAGGATTTTATGAACAGTCGGGGTAGATTCGAAAATAGATATACCACCCGGAGTGGCGGAAGGCATCAAGAATCCCTTTTTTGTGACCGCATACGCCATTCATCGGCATTATGCACCAGAACGCGCCCACGCTTTTCCCAATCAGCCACATGGAAGTTGTCACCAGGCTTACCCACGACTCCCGTAGCGCGGTATTTGGTGTATGAGCGACCTCTGGACGGGTAGAGCATCCCGCGTTGAATGATGTGCCTTTTTCGCCTCACACCAGCGGAAAAGATCCATGCGGAATCCGCAGTCTATCAAACCAGATCCGGCCCCACCGCTTTTCCATCCCTGGAAATACCGTTTACTTGCTATTTGGGGTATGTGTTCATCTAAAGCTCTGGCAATGGCAAGTTTCTCGGATTGAGTTGTTTTCATGGTGTTCTTGATCGTACAGCAAGCCATTGCCGGGGAATGTGCCAGACCGACTATGTATCTAACAGCGTCATTGGTGGACGCGAGAACAACCGTGTTCAATCCTGAAAAGTTGATGTCCGTCATGGTTACAATCAATTGAGCGTCTTTTGGCACGTCCAGCGTTTGCGGCCGTTCGTGCTGCTCATTACGTCCATTTCATCAATCAGGTAAGGAGCCCCGCCCGTGTTCTCTATGGGTTCGTTTTTGGAATTCGGCAAGAAAGGTTGTCGCATCGCTCGAACCAAAGATTCATCGCGTGTTGAAGTGCGCTGACATCCTCCTGTAGCTTTCTTTGCTCCCAATACACCTTTTGCTCCCATGTCCATCTTTTTCCTGTGTTCCACGTAGAACGCTTTGGATTTTTCAGGGTACTCGATTTACCCGCAGCCTCTATGTCTCGCATCTCTGTGACACGGATCATGTTGTATTCCTGCCAAAGGTCATCTTTCGCATCCGGCCACTTGATAATCATTGGAACCTTTCTCGCATTCCATGACGGGTGTTTTGATTCATCAAGGAATCGACAAGCCAGGGTCATTCGGGTAAATCACCGTCATCGCCATGAAAGTCGCAACGCTTTTGCCTGGGCCGCCCAATCCGCCAATATCCCCGGTGATCGTATTTTCCCGGTCATTGATTTGCGTAACTGATTTGCGGATTCTCGTGTCTGAGCATCGTCGATGAGAATAAAGTCAGGGCGAAGTACCGTGCCATCATCCATTTTGATGAACATACCGCGTATTCGGCCTGTGATACCGCAGCATTCAGGATCGCCCCCGACCATTCATCGCCTTCAGACTTTGGAGTGCTTGAAGCTCTCACCAATTCCGCACCCCATTTGATAAGAGGTGCGACTGCATCGCTATTTAGCAGGTGCCTGTACTTCTGACTTTGGCCGTCTCCCTTTTCAATGTAAGCCCGAAGTTTGGGCCAATACTTGCCTATTTCCTCACTTAGCCAAATATCCGTTTTCACCGATTCGAGAATGTTCTTCGCCGCGTCCGCTTCGTTACCAATGATCGCGCCATCTACGATGTCCGTAAAGAACCGCCCATTCAAAAGCCCCTGTTAGGGATTGTGGTTTTACCCCACCTATGAGGTAGAGCGTCCGCGCTTTTTCCACCGCGAAGGATTACACTTCGAACCTTCTCTATCATCTGTTCGTGCGACTCGCTGAATTCCTCATAGAAAGCATTCGGGTGAACCCCTTTCAAAATCCGCGTAAGTCCCATCGCCATTTTTCGGGCCTTCTTTGCTTGGGACTCTTCGATTTCATCCCACTGGACTATCTTTGCAGCTTTCGTATTTCTTTGTTTTTCTGCTCATTAAAAACAGCGTTTCTGGTTTAGCCAGCCCTTGCCATTTTTCCCACCTAATTCCAATGGCTTACCACTGCCTCTTCTGATCAATTCCGAAATTCCCACGCCTTGTTTTTGGATAAGCCCTAAGGGACTTGCAATATCGAATCTGATATAAACACACACCTTCTTTCATTCAAACAGGGTATATACATCGTTGGTTCATGTCAACCGTTATGTTTTTACAGCTTAAGGCTAATGCGTCCACCAATGCGGCGTGACTTCACCGTGCGCCGTGTTGTTTGATATGTATAACAGAAGTACCTTGATAGGGGTGGGTATGATAACTTGTTTTACATACCTATCACAAGCATCACCATGTGAACCAGCTCTAAATCCCCAATGTTTGCGGGCGTAGGGTAATATCTATCCACACTACAGACTTGACACGCGACTAGAGACGGAGCTTAAAACAGTCACTGTAATGTAGTGCATGTGTTTCCGCCCGCTTGTCGGTTAATTGGTCTGGGAGCCTGGACATAAAAGCATAACAGAACAAGGGCAAAGAAAAACCCCTAACCGATTAGGCCAGGGGTGAAGCGGTTAAGCTTTGATCTGCTGTTAGCTTATACAAATGCTAGCGGCTTTAGACTTGTACGCTTTAACCGTTTCCCGGATCGAAACCTCTTACCCCCTGGGGTGTTTTCGGGCGGGGTGTAAACTCTTGTCAAACGTGTTAAACTCATTGTTTGGCATCGGTCTAGGCGTTCTTGTGCGCCTCCCCTGCTTATCCAACATACACCTTCCCCAAAATACCCGCTCGCACACCACTATTTCATCAACTACTTTGTAAAAATTCTTCGGGAGCGAAAACCCCATTTCAAAATCAGACTGTATTCTAGCCCGTCCTGATTTAGGGTTCTGTGAGTCTGAATCCACATCATCCCTTTGTTTTATCAATAGCTTTCTTGGCGAAAAACGCCGCGCTTTTTTCACTATGCCCTAATCCGCGATAGTACCCGTAGAAAATAGCCGCTTCAGTTACAGCTTGCGCGAATTCCTGTTGGGCCCCATCTTTCGAACCCAACATCCCGACCATAGCGGCGGCTTCGGTTTTCAGTGATTCAACGGTTTTCTTTCTCATAAATTTTCCTGATTTTAATTTAGCTCATTTGATGGGTGTTTGTCAACACTGTTTGATTTCATATCACACAACCTCACAACCGCGTCAAATCGCGCCTGGCTTATTTCGGACATCGGCGTATCAGCGGCTGGCATAAGTCCAAACGCGCCACATACCCGCGCTATCAAGCCTTCGTATTGGGCAATCGTTATCGTCTTGGCGGTCATTCCCCCTCCCACACAGCGTCACAAAGGCTTTCAAACGTGATAATTCGCGCCTGACCGTAACCAATCATAAGCCAAGTGTTTTGATCCTCTTGTGCGGCGTAATGCTTCCCGTTACAATGTAAATCTATCATAGCTCCTCCCTTTTACAACCATCCGAATCACGGGACGGCGTTCCTTGCCTGTGTTCGGGGGCGTTGTCATAAACGTCTGAAGAATCGCAGTTGGGGCATCTGTCATTCATAGTGTCTTTCCACAAGCCAATCCATTCACAGGACAAACAGTGACAACCATCAGGCTCAGCGAACGAGTCGGTGCGTGGTGCGGCGGCAACCGTCAGCAGCTGAGGCTTTCCGTGTTCCGCGCCCGCGTGCTGAAACTCGTCGCCGAATCTGTCGTTGCGCTCGTCGCGCAACTCACGGGCGTAGTCGTCGTAGTCGTTGCGGCTCATTGGAAGTCCTCCGTTTTGGTGAGTGCGGTTTTTCCTCGCTGAATAGGACTCGTTCCGCTTCCGAAGTCACCGTCTTTTTCGTCGGGGCATCCGACAAGGCATATGTCAGACAACACTTCCCGCAACTCCCGAATGATCTCCACCATTTCGGACGGCGTGTGGCCGTGGGTGTTCATGGTGTTGAGTGCGTCGGCCATGATGGGCGCGTCATCGTTTGAGATGTAAGCGGCTGTCGTGCCAATCACATCACTAAACAAATAGCTTTTGTTGTGTGTGCTGTGTTTTGAAATCGTGCAGTTACCCGGAGTAATCCCCATCTCTTTCGCTCTTGGGTGCTGGTTCATGATTTTACCTCCTGCTTCTGCGGGTAGTGAGGTCGCCATGCGTAACTGTTGCCTGACATCCAATTCATATCCCTAGCCCGATAATTCTCGCCGCGGTGCGTACAGTCCTGATTGCACCAGTCGATTATCAAATCCCCATCACACGGCATCGGATCACCCGGCGTGTGCTGCTGGAAACCGCCGCCCTCGCTTGGGTGGAGGAGGTTGAAATAATGCCATGCACCAAGAGAGTCACACATCATCACCTTAGGTGTATCGCCGCTGTATGCACCCCATCCGAAATCCTTATCATATCGCCACACCCACCCCTCCGGCAAAAACCGGGATAGTTCGGGATTCACCGCTTTTTCAAGCTCCATTTCACGCGCCGCCTGTTCAAGGTTCTGATCGCAAAATAGCTCATGGTGGTCAATATCGCATATGGGAAACCTTTTCCCGCAATGGACGCATTCACGGTTTCCAGCGAACTTGATGGGATCGCTTATGATTTCGGTACTGATGCGGTCGGGCTTTTCTTCCGGCGCGTCGATGTAGCGGCCAATTTGGAAAGCTACATATTCAGCATCCAAACGAACCTCTTTGTAGAGCGGGTCATTCCGGTCATCGTCATGTTCCGTTTTGCCAAGATTCCAATCAGACCACTCAATCCCTTTTTTCCGGCTCCAGGGCACGCCCGGACCTGCGAGGATGTGCGGCTCGGTGTATCCGGTCCAGTCCAGGTCAACGTTTGCCTCGATTTGTTTAGTCGCGGCAATCGCTCGGGATCTGTAATCATAGCCTGTGAGCCTATACACGAGGCTGTCAGGATTCTTGTTCAAATATTCGTCGGGTGTTTGGTTACTCATTTGGTTCTCCATCTGATTTCTGATTCTCAATCGTACTCAAAAGCGCGTCGATCCGGCCGAGCATTTCAGGCCCTGGTGAAGTCTGGCCCTGCTCCCAATTGCGAACGGTAAACTCAGAGGCGTTTAAGACGCTTGCAAGCTCTTTTCGTGGCAGGTTGCCCATCTCCCGGCGTAGCTGCCTGATTGCGTCGGGAGTTGTCATAAGCCCCCCGCCAGCATTTGAAAAGCGGGGTTGGTAGTTGGTGGCGGGTGTGGATATGATTTTCATACGGAGGCTAGGGTTTTGGCGTTAATGTAATAAGTTGCAAAACAGTACCGGGACGAATCCCAGTTAGGCGTAAGGAGGATAAAACCCTCTCCAAACTTGCCTTTGTAATCGAGGACTGCGCCGTCCGATTTTCGGGACACGTAGCCCCTCCACATTACTTTGTGACCTTGCCGGACTTCGCCGGATTCGATTTTCGAAGTCAATTCAGCGGTGGTGATTTTGCTGTAGTTGGTGGTTGATGTAAGCATTGTCTTGGCCTCCAATTATTTACCCGTGATGGTTTTTACAGCCTGATCGAGATAAACGATAGCACCCTCCAAGCGGTCAAGTCCAGCGTTGTCGTTAAGCTCAATCGCTTTGTCTCTGATTTTGTCGCAAAGGGCTTCCGCATCTTCTTTGGTTTTGATTCCAAGCTCACCTAATCCGATCTTGCGGTTTGCCAGCATCATACCGATGTATTGCAGGTTTGATTTGGCTTTGATTTCATCGGTGTTTTTGTCTTTGATACTCATGTCATGTCTCCATTTGGTTTTAGGTTGCGGGGCTCATCCCCTGTCGATGTGTATAACCTAACCTAAGTGACGTTACCTTGCAACCCTTTTTATAAGGGCATAATGCGAAATTAAAGCCGCGTCGATCATGCCATCATGCGCTTTTTTACACCTCGGACCCGCTAAAAATCGTTCATCCGGCCAGATTTCCGACGCTTTTTTGAGCGCGTAAGGTTTTGTTTCACCTTTCGGCACTTTTCCGAGGATCTCTTTTTGCCAACTCTGCGGGGTGATCCGCTCCCATCGCAACACCTTTGTCTCAAAAAATCCGCGCAGGCTATGAAAACTGGACGCAACGGAATAGGCGGTTGATGGTGTCCGGCTGTTGTTTGGCTCCTCGATGACATAAAGCGCGTTTGACAGGTTTCCGCCTGTGACCTGGGTAAGCCATAGGTGTACCGCCCTCACGTCAACCTCGTTGCGTTTCCTCCATCTTTGGGATGGCATAGGTATAGCCTCGATCATTTGCCCGTACAGGCTGATTGCCGCTAGACCTCCAGAAATGCCGTTGTCGATCCCTATGACCATGTTCACGCTTCCCACCTCACCGCACTTTCATCGACTCCCAATCGTTTAAGGAATCGGATTAGGCCGCGTTTGGCTGAGTCATGGCGGGAATAAGGGTAACGACCTTCCGCAAGGATCCGCCCGTTGTGAGATAGCTTCCAATAGTAGCTAAAACTCACATGGTCAATAATGCAATATGTGTTCGCCCCCATCCGCGTATCCGGCCATTTCTTGCCTTGTGGCCCGCCGCCGTTTGGGAGTGGGTATTGTATCGTTTTCATCTTTCGTTCTCCTTTGGGTTTTCAATTTCCATGACTTTTTGGTAATCTTTGACGGCCATGAGAATGTCGTCAAGTTGGCTCTCTACAAGATAAAGGTCAAACTCTTGGACAAAGTGGTGCCAGAGTTCGTAGCGGGCTTTCTGATGCGAAGTTTCAAATTTCATCTTATTTCCTTTGGGTTTGTTTTACTACATTTTTGTATTTTTCAGGTCAGAAAAGAATATGTCCAGATTACCCCCTTTAAGGGGGGGGTAATTTCTGGACATATTTTTCTGTTTTCGGAGGCTCTGGACACGTTCTGGACACGTATTTCATAAGTCATTGCTATACAAGCGGTTAAATATGTCCAGAAATAGTCTGGACATATTCTGGACATGTGGACATATCCACCTCCAAAAAAAACGTGTCCAAACGTGTCTGGACATGTTTTTGAATACATAGGTATAGATAAATCACTCATATTATTTTACCTTTTCGGAGTAGTATGCGGTCCGACCGACCTTCATCACTTCCAAAAGTTCCAGCTGCAAGGCCTCGCTCATACGCTCTCGAACGGCAGATTTTGACGCATCCGTGAGCCGCATAACCGCCTCCAGCAGCTCACCCGATGTAATTGATCCATCTTTAGGTATAGACCTGACGACATCCTTAACCGTCACCTTGCCCTTTTTACCGCCCTCTGCGTCGTCGGGTATCTCGTCTGCTTCCGCGTCCCTCCAAGCTATGATCGGCCTGCCATCGTCGTCTAAGCCGCCATGATGGGCGATATACCGCTTAAGGCACTTGTTGTCTTCTAAGTCCCTCCACCATAGCCTATCCCCCCGCTTTGTCGCCGTGAGCGCAAACACGCCATTCCCCACGCACTCAATTGACAAAGCGCATCTTGCCGCGTTGGCCCATTCTGCGGATCCTGCCATGTGATAGGATCCACTGTCCACCTGGTCTTTTTTCGCTTTGGGCTTATTGACGTGGTGCATCAAAATAGCTGCTACTTTATGCTCCATCAAAACAGGCAACAGGAGGTTTCGGACAAAGTGAGAAACATCTTTTTGCGCTGAATTATCGCCACCGAGAAACGAAAAAACCGGATCAATAAAAACCACGTCCGGCTCGTGTACTTGGCATATAGCCTTTAATCTGACAGCAAACGATTCCCCGCTGGCATCCGGCATAGTGATAAATTGCAAGTTTCCGCTCGCCCTATCAATCACATCAGGCGGGATAACTTTAAGCACCCCATCTCTCTGCTCTGCCAAGTCACCCTCGTCATTTTCCGCCTGAATAACGATAACTTTCATGCCTTTTCGGTAATAGCAGTCACCTACCAAAAGGCCGAAATGACTATCACCGCCTGCGAGGTTTATCGCCCATTGCATCGTAAAGGATGATTTGCCCGCTCCGGTCGCCCCCGAAAGAATGCAAATCCCGCCCCGATATAAAAATCGGTGTTTTATTATTTCGTTTGGGTCATTGCCATATATAGGCGTTTTCAAATCCATCATTTTTACCGCTGGATTTTTTGCAGCAATCTCCAGCGACATCTCGTGAGCCGCCACTTCTTTTATTTCATTCGGCACCAAGTTCATTTTCCACCCCTTAACCATAATAGCGTTTGTGTTGTTTTCCCATCTCTTCTATGCCCTGGCAGTCTCGAAAGCCTGGAGGGGTTCCTACACGCCTTGTCAGCACCGACTTTTATCCACTCCGGGAACGCGCCGTTACGCACCTTTTTATCCCACTCGATTTCCGTTTTGCAATCGACGCGGATCAAGGCGTGCAATGATTTACCGCCTGAGTAGGTAATAGATTCGACGGGCATCTTATCCTGTTTAATCATCTTTATCCAAAAAGCCGCTTGGTGCCCGAGGGTTACCTCTTTTAGATCAACCTCAAAAAGTGCATACCTCCAATCCGCTATACACTGGTCGCATCTATACGACTCCTGTCCGTCTTTACGATTGCCCGGCAATCCTGTTAAGGGATTCGGTATAAAAAAAGGCGGAGGAGATTCTAAGCATAAAAACTTTTCCGCCCAGTTTTCGACGTAATCAATACCACATTGCATGTCATATGTATCGCCGCACCACACAATCTCTTTGCGGTCATAGAGGTAAAGTAGCAGCTTAGCGGCCATTTGCGATTCATAGCCTTTTATCGTTTTTGTGTCAACCGGACTTATGCCCATCAACTCCGAGGCGTGTATAGGCTCACCTGCTATTTTTAAAAAAGCGTTCGTCTGCATTTTAGCCACCGCTTCTTTTTTAATCTCCCGTTCTTCCGGCGTCTCTTTGTGATATTCATATGTGCTCCCGACTTCGGAATAAGCTTTCTGAATAGTAGCTTCAATTTCATTCGTCGGGCTTGGCTCTCTGGTCATCGCGGACTTTATATCCTCCGCTAGCCTATGCTCTTCGATTTTTTCTCGGGCCGCTATATTGCAAACCGCCATCATCCACGAATGCACACCGTTGCCGCCTTGCGGGCAGTCGGCTATTATTTCATCGTATTTCATGATTTATTTCCTTCAAAAAGTTAAGTTTTCGTCACCTTCTACACTGACATCATGCTCTTCATCTTCCTGCGCTTCGACCACTTTGACAAAAGCCAGCTTCAGAGAGGAAAACCACCGTCCTTGCCACTCACGGCCTCCAAGCCAAAAACTTGCATCAACCCATTGCCCGACTTTCAGATTGTCAAGGCGGTCCATCATATCCCCCGTCGCCTCAAGCGGTATCTCTTGCGGGTATTTGTCCGCTGAATCTGTAATGACCAGTAAACGCTTTTGAAAGCCTTTCTGCCCCACGGTCTCAATCTTTCCAATGTGTTTAATCTGTCCGGTTATGTCATATTTCAGGTTCATATCATTCTCCCTTTGCGGTTTTGATTTGCTCCAAAAGCGTTTCGATGTATTCATCGATCGCCTTGATTTCTCTTTGCAGACCTTGCTTTGTTTTGCTTAGGTTTGTCACGATTGTAAGAATATACTTTTCCCACGCTTTGATTGCTTTATCCAACTTTTCTTTTTCATTTTCTTCACTCATTGCAATTCTCCTTTTGCTTTTTTGATTGCTTTAATTGCTTTTGGAATCGCTTCCATGATTTCGTCCAAGCCGTGGTTTTCGCAAGAATCGACAAGCTCTTCCAAAGCTTCAAGCAAGTCAGGCGCGGCGGCAAATAAAACCGCGTCCTTTTTAGATGTTGCGTAACCCATTAATTCTTTCATTCTTTTCCCTTTTGGTTGTCAGTTTCATACTCAAAAATTGTCGATGTCGGATAAACGATTTCCGCGCGGCATTTCGGATCGGCGCAATAAATGCAATCGTTATCAAAACCGCATCCATGAACCCATCGCATATCACCGCCGCAAATGTCGCATTTAAGCGGCCCGTCTTTGATTGCCTTTTGAAACATGTTCATTCCGCCACCTCCCAATTCCATCTTGTTTCCCGCGTCTTGCGAACCATACCAGCGTCCTCCATCGCGTGCATAAGCTCCCATGCGGATTGAAAGCCTATGTGCATTTTGCGGCGGAGGTAATCAATCGAATAATGCTTTCGCCCGCCGTCTTTCAAAAGCCGCAAAGCCTCGTTCATGTCGTCTTGTGTGATTGTCATAGCAACCCCCAAACGCAAAAGGTCACATGTCGTCGCGAACCATAGTAATTTTCAACTATGCATGATCTCCAGCTTGTGACTTTGACAAGCCTGAAATCTTCAAGCCTTCGCCGCCAAATGAATTTGAAAAGCTTATGTTTCATATCTTCATCCTTCCTTACATCCAAGCGTTTTGTAAACCTTCGCCCTCGCCTTGGACTGCTTGGGCTTGTCATACTCTAAAATAAAATCGGGTTTGTCTGAATCGATTTTGCCGCCTTTTGATTTGTTATCAAAAGCCCACATAGGCTGTAGGTTCTTGTAATTAAAGCATAGTTTTTGCTGGTAAGGATCGGTTAAATCAAATCCAGAACAAGGGTATATATGATCTATGTGCCATCCGTCTATACCGTAGTTGTCCCATGTCATACCCGGCTGAAACTGTGATTCAAGATGCGCCTTCAAAAAGTCAGGACTGCATCCAAGCAGCTCTATAGTTCTCGCGCTTTTTGTCCCTCCATTTCTTAAAGCGTATCTCATTTGCGCGCTTAAAATATGCCTAAGCTTATACCCTACGTCTGTTTTTTTACGCTCCCTCATGTAGGCTATGTTTCTAGATCTTATACTTGCAATGTTTTTATCCCTATACTTAACCCAAGTTTTGCGCCTAGATTTTGGGTTGTTTTTCCTCCATTCCCGCCAATAAGCTAAATTAGCATCCCATTTTTCAGGATCAGATTTTAGCTTTTCCCGCTCTTTTTTTTTCTTTTCCTTGTAAGCTTCTGGATCGTCAGCTTTCTTTTTTAGAACCTTTTGATATAAACGCTCTTTATTTCTTTGATGCCATTCAGCCTTCTGTTTTTTTCGCTCGGGAGTGTTTTCTTTTATGCAATGGCATTCACGGCAAAAGGGCTGATAGTAAGGCTTGCCCCTTTTCTGAGTAAGGTAAAAATGATCTAGCGTTTTCTCTTCATTGCACCTGTTGCATGTTTTTGTATCCATGTGTTGCTCCAAAAAATAACCCGCTCTTGTGGTGATAACTCCCTTTCGGGACACAAGGCGGGTGAAATGGTTTATAGAAAATCGGGTTATCACGTCCGACGCCTTATAAATACACATTTTCATGCCTCTTTCAACCCTAAAGTTTTGTAAACTTTGCGTCTGGCTTTTGACTGTGCTGAAAGGAAAAAATGCCCCGAATCAACGAAATCGAATACCCACTTGTCTAGTCCATCGCCGTTATTCCTTGCCGCTCTACCCACTCGTTGCTCAGTACGTCCTGCGGCTCTACCTCCACATGCCATAACCAAAACGCTTATGATAGGGACATCCATCCCACAATCGGCAAGAGAAGTCGCCACCGCGCAAAGGATATCACCTCTACGCAGCTTCTCAATCGTCTCCTCGCGCTTTTTCATGCCGCTGTGAACCATGACAGCACCTTTGCCAATCATCGCCACAATCGCGTTCCCTTGCGCCTTCTCAGCCACGAGAACAAGCACGCTCCGGCCCGCGTCCATCGCCCGACGCGCAACCTCTGCGGCCTTCTGGTTCCGCGCCTGGTTCTCGACAATGCCAATACGTTTTGCATGCCGATAAATTATGCGGTTGCGCTGTTCGTCTGACATCCAGCCGCGTATTTCCTTTGCCGCAGCCTTGTTCACCTCCTCCGCAATCGATCCGGGCACGTCCAGCCACCGCACCGAGGCGGAAACAATGCGCCCGGTTGCCATGACATCGGCGCGGCTGACCGTGTGGAAGATTGGCCCGATTATTTTGATAATCTCTTTATCATCCGTCCTGTCCGGTGTTGCGGTAACTCCAAGGATAAGGCAGTCGTCCGCTGCGCTGTCAATAATGCCCTGAATTGAATTGCACCCAGCACCGTGAGCCTCGTCAATGATGAGCATGTCATATCCCTCCGCGCTTGGCTTCCCCTGAAAGCAAACGCAATCGACAATTTCAGAGACTTCCGAAAGTTCGCAGGCTTTTCTGCCCTGGTTGCGAGTCTCTTCAGACGGGGTAATCCAAAGACATTTGCGGGGCTTCATCCTTCTGACAACTCCCGCGCAAATCAGCGTTTTTCCAGAACCGGCAGGCGAAACAAGAATGATTCGCTTATACCTGTTCAGACCCGAAACAAGGTAATTTACCGCCCGCTCTTGATAAGGCTCAAAGGTGATCATGCATCCACCTCCGCAGAAAACACACATCTAAAATCCGACACATGCCCGTCAATCCACCAGGCGGACCCGTAAGCGTTGTGGTGGTCCGGAAGTTTATGGGTGTTTGATTCCGGCGCGTTGATCTCATAGATAACACTCCTTTGGGTTTTAATGCACCAAGCTAAAGCGGCTTGCAAGGTGTCAAAACCGCGTACAGGTGCGATTATATGACCTGTATGCCGATAAAGCCGCGCCTTTTTTGGGGTGGTGCAGTGGTAGATTTTTGTTGGTCTACTCATCGCTCCCCCTTAATCGTATACGTCGAGTTGTTAATCCAGTTCGTCATAGTGCTTGTGAGCAGGTCAATAGCGATTCCAAGCCGCTTCGGGTCTATCTGCTTGATTCGCCCATCCCCGCGCCTCCATTTGTTATGCAGTTCGAGGATCCTGATTGCTTGTTGGATTGTCATAATGATAACTCCTGTTGCGCTGTTTCGCGTTTGACGCGCTCCACCCCGGCGGCGAAATAGTCGGGGTCAAGCTCACATCCCACTAAATTAAACCCCTTGTAGTGGCAAGCAATCGCGCTGCTGAACGATCCGCCGTGAGTGTCAAGTATCCGGTCGCCGGGCTTGGCGTAGTTGTGGAGGAGCCAGTTGTAAAGGGCGGCGGGTTTTTGGGTGGGGTGGATTCGGATTTCCTTTTCCGACATGTTGCCTTGGAGCATTCCAGCCCATCGGAAGGTAAAGCGGCGAACAGCTGACGGAAAAGATGTCCACGCAAGTTCGCAGTCGGCATACCCATTGTCCCCGTTCAATTTGTCCCATACAATCCAGCACGGGGAAGGCTGCATGTTTCCAAGATGATTTGCGCCCCAAACAATTTGATTTTTCGACACTCTTTGCAGTTCTAATAGATACTCGACACTTGGCACATTGTTCATGCCGCCAGACACTTTGACTTTTGAAATTCCAGCAAGCCTTGAATTGTGATTTTCAGCTTTTCTTCCTGAAGCGTAATCAAATGTTTTTCCGAAAGTCGCATTGTACGGCGGATCCACAATCGCCAGGTCAAACGCCTTGTCCGGCATCCCCCGCATGAACTCCATGCAGTCCATGCACCGCAAGTCCAGCAGGTCGGTTTTGTAGGTTTTCATTTTCCCTGATCCCTCTGTACTTTGCCCTTTGCCGCCTGCAAATCCTCAATCGCCCATTGCAAAAGTTCTTCCGTTTCGTTCCACTTAGGATCGTCTGACATCCATTCTTCAAGCGCATAGGCGCAATTCTTGATCGCCTGCTGAATGTTCAGGTACGCGCTTTGTATCGGTGGTATTGGTTCGGTCATTGGTTATTCTCCATCGGTTGTAGTTTCGGTTAAAAAGTTGCCGGGGATCGCCGCGTTACAGATCGCCCCGGCCCGACCTTTGAGACAGTCCCTGCTGGTCAAATCATCGACGGGCCAGCAAGGACACACACGCGGCGAATCATGATATGAGTATGCCCGTCAATATTGGTTTCTCACTCTCTCCCACCAGGTACGGCGGCGGTTCAATCGGTTGTTTACGCAGCCGATCACAATCATTTTATGCCGGAACCTTTTTTTAGATGTCGGATGGTAATCTTTTACGATTGCCAGCGCGTCAAGCAGCAGGTCGCGGTCTTCGCGGTTCATCCTTCACCCGCTTCCTGATCGAGATTCAGGCTTTCTTCGGGTTGGGTTTCGGGTTTGGACATCACCAGCGGCTTAACCACAAAAGCGGCTCGCTTGCTCCTGGTAGTCGTCAACATGATTTCTTTTGGCTCACTGATCCCGGTCATGTGAGATATCCGCAATCCTCCCACCGACACGCCGCCAAACTTAACGTTAGGATCGCCATACAGAGTCATTGATTGCCCTATCCAGTCTTTGCCCTTATCACCCCATACGGCAATCAAGACGCGGCGCATGGACTTGCACGGCTTGTAATCGCGCATCTTTTCGCCCGTAGTCGCGTCTTTGATTTTGACAATGACGGGCTGTTCCGCGTTGCCCATTGCGAGATTGGTCACGGTGCATGTAACCGGACCCGCCACACTGTCGTTTGGTAATTGGATCTGGTCGGACTTGGGTTCGATGGTGTCTCGTAGAGTCATTTTTTTGTCAGTCATTGGTTTTCTCCTTACAGCATGTTTATATATATTTTATGAAGCCCAGTTTCCGCTTCAGGCAAAGCCCTCTTCGATATATCCAGATAACTCTAGGTAATGCAAAACCCTAACTCTTGTCTCTAGATGTCTAAGCGATGGTTTTGATAATAAACGCCCGCTGTTTTCAGTCAAAACCACAAGGCCTTCGTGATACCATACTAATCGTGTTTCTCCAGGTATAAATTCAGTTGCTTTAATAACGGATTCACTAAAAGACATGCGCCATATAATTTTTTTGTTGTTGTCTTTGCTGGGGTTAGCCGTTGAAAGAACATCGGCATTTGAACTGGATATTGCCGCGCCTGTTTGTGGGGTTTGCATACGTCAAAAAAGCAAAACTTATTTTTATTATTCATCTTCTCATTCTCCATTTGGTTTATGTTTCTTAATTTCTTTGGGAAATCGGGTACTCCCCAAAATATCATCAAAGTCCATACTCGGGATCGCGTTCGGGTCCGGCGGTTCAATCCATTCCG
>JAGYOK010000022.1 GCA_018399685.1 Alphaproteobacteria bacterium
CAGGTCGGTTACACATGACCAGCCGGAGAGGTTGCTCCATTCCAGTTTCTGGGTTGATAAACACGCATCAGGCGGGCCGAGCTGATTGCCATCGACGATAACCGTGTTGTCAGCGGTAAGATCTCCGCTGGCTGTGATGTTTGTGCCGTCAATATTGCCGGAGACATCCAGATTGCCTGTAATATCTGTGCTGTCATTCAGGTGCAGGTTGCCAGCGGAGTCAAAGATAGCTCCCCGTGCATCAAGCGTTGAGGCAAGCCTTGTGGCTCCGCTTACATCCAGTGTCGAGCCTAATGTGGTGGCTCCGGTAACGTCCAGCGTTCCGCCTAGCGTGCTGTCTCCCGCAGCGTCCAGTGTCGAGCTTAATGTTGTGGCTCCGGTAACGCCCAGCGTTCCGCCTAGAGTGGAGGCTCCATCAACGTTGAGGGTTGTGTCGAAATCTACTGCGCCGCTCGCGTTTAATGTGCTTAAATTTGTTGCGCCGGATACGCCCAGAGAGCTGCCCAGTGTGGTGGCTCCGGTTACATCCAGCGTTCCTGCAACGTCCAAAGTGTCATCGGGGTTGTTTGTGCCAATCCCGACGCGCGGTGTGCCGACATTATAATATATGTCATCGCCTGCACCCTTTTCCCAAAGGGAGCCGCCTATGGATACCCAGCCATTTGGATCGTCACATAATTCCAGTATATCGGGGTCTTCGCTTGTGTTTATGCGCACCAGACCATCGTTGGCGGCATTACAGGTTGAAAGGGTTGTCTCATCAGGGTAGAGCATGGAGGCTGCGCCAAGCTGTAAGGCGGTCGAGGCTGCGGTGAGGTCAATGCCTCCGGTGAAAGATGCGCCGCCGTCAACTTCGAGATTTTTGGCAATCTGGGCTGTGGTGGCATCGCCGCTTTTTATGTTCCATAAGCCGCCGGTTGCCGTTGCGGCGCCTGCATATGTGAATTCTACAACAATGTCATCGCCGCCTTTTGATATGGAAGGAGCAATACCGCCAATACAGGCCGTGTCGAATTTCTGGTCGGGGCCTGCGGAAATAATGGCAACGACTGTGTAAGTCTCATCGGTTGGGTCGCCGTTACCGTTCAAACGCTCATTCGTTCCATTGCCATCAATGTCACAGGCAGCAAGACCGTTTACGTCACCAGCATCCCAGACGCAATAACCGTACTGGCGCCCCCAGGGGTCAGTATGAGCCGAAGCAACAGAGGCAGGGAGGTAGCCGCCGCCAGTGGGGCCGTCTCCTCCGGCATCAACATATTCCATAGGCTCAACAAAGCCGTCACCGTCGCAGTCACCACTATCCGGGAGCTGTGTTGCCTCCAGCAGGGCGAGGCGGGAGGCGACGTTCATCTCGCTTTCCGCGCGGGTGCGGCTTTGCACTTTTACCATTGTGCTTAAAGGCCCGCGCATAGTGGCGACAACAACCGTCCCTAGCATACCGACAATCATAACGGCGCCAAAAAGGGTGAAGAAGATGTTACCAGCTTCGCTGTGGGCAAGAGGGATCAGCACACCACGCTTTTGTAAAGAGGGAGATTTTTGTGCATTGTTTGCATTTTTGCTGATTGTGTTTCGAGCTTTAAGTGCTTTGTTGTTTTCTTTATTCGTTTTTCTTTTAAAAATTTTGAAAAGACGTGAATCAGAAAAAATTCCAAACATGTTAGAATCCCTAAGGTTTAAATATTAATTGTAAGTGCATACACAGAAACGACTTTTGCGTGATGATTCTCTCTAAAATACAAATACGCATAATAAGTATGGAGTAAAAGCAAGAGTAAAGCGCTAGCTAGCGTTCGGAAAAAGCTGTGAATCTTGGGGATATGTGGATTGTTTTATCCACAGCGATGATATCGTTGATAAGATTTATGCCGTGATTTTGCATTGCAAAAAGATTGGATTTTGCCTGTTTTTTAAAAGACGATTTGACAGGTGTAGAATGGATATAATTAACAGGTCATGACCCTAGAGCGCTTTTTGCTTAGAGGTGCTATAAGCTTTCCTGAATTTGGCAGGTTTTTATGAAGATAGCCGGGATGTAGGCTTGTCTTGTAACTTGTATTGGCTAACCGCTTATATCTGACAGGTCCTTCACTATACCATCTGTGGGGCATTTTCAGGTGCTGTATTTATATTATCTGGTACTTGCTCATCCACGTTGCTAATACCAACATCCTTTAAGGTTTGCTCAATATGTGTTTTCGGGTCTTCTGATGGAAGGCCTGCTTTATCTCTAAATTCTATACAGACAGATCCCTGTTCCAAACCTGATGATTTGACGTGTGCCATGTTATTTGTATCAAGCTCTTTAGATGATTGGGACACATTGTCTTCTGGAGGTTCGTTTTCTTTAGATGAATCCGTTTTTTCGTGTAGCTTGTCCTTTGCTGCATCGTCTTGATCAGTAATTCCTAATTTTCCAAGAATATAGGTATTAATAGCCTTAAAGTCTTCAAGAGCGCTCTTTATACTAAGAGAGATCAAACTTTCCTCTGGAAGCGTTTGCTTTTCTTCCTGGAGAGTTACTTGTTTTTGGTCTTCTTCCTGTGCTTTGGGCGTGCTATCTTCTTTTTCTCCATTAAGGAGCCTTTTTATGCTGTCAATTTTATCCATAAACTCTTTTATTCCATCTATCAGACCCAATTCTTGAGTTTCTTGCTGCCGGTCACCCATTTTTTGTCTCCTTAAAAGAAGTTTCGTATTCGTATTATATCACAATGGAAACTTTTATTGCAAAAAGGCGTACTATCCGATGCATTTTCATCATTGATATTGTCTGCCCTTATAGTTTGCAGCATTATCTTGTGGAGTGAGGAAAACCATTGTTTATTGTGAGCTGGATTTTGTATGTTAGATGTCACTATCATGTGTTATGTAGGGTATCGTGTACATACGTCTTAAATTTCAGGAGAGTTGTGGATTATGGGATTATTGAAGAGCAAAAATAATAATAAAAGACGGAATATGCTTTTTCTTGTGCCGGTAGCGTTATTGATAACGGGCGTGCCTATGGCTCAGGCTGGCTGGTTCGATTTTCTCAATCCCAGAAAGGATGTTGCTGCGCATCCTGCTGTAACTCTTATGGCGCCGTTTGCGGATGAGGACGCGGTCATTATGGAGCTTGACCCCACAGGGAATACGGAGCTTGCCGTCCCTCTGGAGCAGCGTCATCGCCCTAATACGGAAATCGCAAGATGGGTGCAGATGATTGTACCTACGGTTCTTTCTTATAACTCTGAAAATTATGAGCAGGAATATTCGGAAAAAATAAAGAGTTTCAGCAAAGTAGGTGCAAAGGAATATGTGGCTTTTCTTCAGAACAAGAATATCGTAAAAACCCTTAAAACCGGGCGTTATAAAGTTTCGGGGATTGTTCAGGGATACCCGATTGTTATTAATGAAGGGGCTGTTAACGGGCGCTATCGCTGGCTGTTTCAGGTTAATATTCTGGTGACGTATCTGGATAACAGAATGACAAAATATTCCCGCGCTAAAGAAGGCGATGCCATTACGCAGGAGTTTATCCTTACATTGCAGTTAGGGCGCGTGCGCGGTGTGGATAACGATCACGGGCTGTTGATTGAAACATGGAATGTGAAAGACGCTGAATAGGCTATAACGTTGCGGCACCTTGTCAGGATGAACCGGCGCATTTGAGGTTCATGGCGGAATAGCGACTGGTGCAGAAAAATAAAAAAAGCCCAAAGCGTTATTTTACCGTGGTCAAGATGTGCGAATCTACATACAATCGCGCCTTAATTATCTAAAACCCATAACTATCAGGAGCTTAATAAGCATGACAGAGAACGTTGCCACATTTCCAGTTTCAGAGGACAATCACGATAAACAGGAACAGTCGCCCAAAGACACTGGAGGCATTGGTGGCCAACGCTTGATGAGCTTTATTGAGCGCATTGAACGTCTGGAAGAGGAAAAGACTGCTTTAATGGAAGACCTCAAGGAAGTTTATGCCGAGGCTAAAGGGGTTGGGTTTGATGTCAAAGTTATGCGCAAGCTTGTATCTTTGCGTAAGATGGATGCTGAAAAGCGCCGCGAAACGGAAGAGCTTCTGGATTTGTATAAATCTGCCATTGGTATGATGTAATCCGGTTTTGTGCTTTGCGGGATCTGTATAGTATGCTTCCGTGAATCCGCAGGTTTTTGTATAGCCAGCTCCTTAGAGATGCAGGAAATTTCATACTCTTTGCGCTATCAAAACGCGGGGTGTGAAGGTTTTGCGTTTTGTTTTTTTGGGTTCTGAACCTAGGTTTTCTCCCGTTTTTTCCTTGTTTTACTTCATTTTTTCTTTTCTTTCCAACCGGTCAAGAACATATATAGGATACTATTCCCATAATGTCAAGGTTTTTTTAAGTGGGAGGGGATTGCACGCAGGAAGCGTGCAATGACGAAGATGAGGATGGTAAGGGAGGGATTAAAGAGAGATTTCTCTTAAAAGGGGGGTTAATGGATTACACGTATTTTTGCATGTGCAAAAAACGTGTAATGACGGGGATGAAAGGGGCTTTGGGCGGGGGATTAGACACGAAAGAGATTAAAGTGCGCGTTTATGTTTCAGCATTTTCTATTATGTGTTTGATTGTTGCACTGGGCAGCACAAGCCTGTTTTTGGTTTGTTTGAGCTGTTTAAATCCCAGTTTCTTATAAAACTCTACGGAAGCGTCGTTTTTTGCCTCGACGATTATGCCGAATATTCCAATTTTTTCAGCCGTGTTAATTGTAGTTTTGCAGGCATGATAGATAAGAGTGGCTCCGTATCCGTGGCCTTGATATTCCCTGTCTACAGCCAGACGCCCTAAAAGCAGGAAAGGCAGGTCGGTATAATGTCCTGAATTGAGTGTCTCGGGGAGCGTATCTTTTTCTACTGAATGGGCGCTAATCGTGTAATATCCTATGATTTTCCTGCCCTCTGATAAGACGTATGCCTTTGTTAAGCTTTTCTTTTGATCCTGATTTGCAAATTTTTGCAGGTAAATATTCAGGGCACTTATGCCGCAGTCAAAGTCTTTTCTGTTATGTTTTTTTGAATCCAGCGCTTCAAATTTCATCGGAATTTATGATCTCTTTATACAGCAATGCGGCTTTTTTCATATGCTTCGTCGGCTTTGACGGATTTTTGATCATGTCAAAAAATGTGTGCCAGTCTTCTTCAGAAAATGAGGTTTTTTCTTGTTCTTTCAATATGTTTTGTGCTTTTTCCTGTACGCTTTGCCGGATAAATTTGCTTTTGTCCAGATTGGCGTAAGCACGGGCACGCTCCAACATCTCCATTGTCATGGAGTCCATGCGCAGTTTGAGGGTGTAGTTTTTTGTCGTTTCGTCCATTCTTTTTCTCCTGATATTTGTATTGTACCTACATATGTGGGTATAAGTCAATGACTGTATGTTTAAGCTCAAGAAAAAGGCGCATCTGGTAAGGATGCGCCTTAGTTATCAGGTAGAGGAATGGTTGTTTTGGATACCGTACTACCTGTAATCTTATAGATATTGACCTTAAAATCAGGCCGTTAAGCCGGGCCGGGTAGTTAATTTCTCCCGCCGACAGCTTCCAAAAGTACTTCTTCTTGCTCCTCTGGCTCTTCTTCGCGGCGAGCTTTCTTTTCCGGAAGGGAAGGACGAACCTTTTCTTCGTTCGCACTGGATTTTCTTGCATCTTCCACAAGCTTCTTCCAGCCTTCTTTCTTGGCAAGATGGGCTTCCCAGCGCTCAATAAGATCATTAACAACACCCGGATCGTTGAGTGTTGAAGTATCGCCAAGGCTCTCATACTCGTTGGCGGCAATCTTGCGCAGGATGCGGCGCATGATTTTACCGGAACGCGTTTTGGGCAGACCCGGAGCAATCAGGATGATATCCGGTGTTGCAATCGGGCCGATTTGCGAGCGAACAAGCGAGGAGATCTCCTTTTTGATTTGCTCTTCATTATGGGCTTCAAGCTGTTTAAGCGTTACATAGGCAAATATGCCCTGACCTTTTATGTCGTGCGGATAGCCAACCACAGCGCTTTCGGCAACTTCGAGGTGCTCGTCAATCGCGCTTTCAACCTCGGCTGTACCCATGCGGTGACCCGATACGTTGATAACGTCATCTACGCGACCCGTGATGCGGAAATCTCCATCTTCATCGCGACATGCGCCATCTCCAGAGAAGTACAGACCGGGGAAGCTTGAGAAGTAAGTTTGCTCAAAGCGTTCATGATCGCCATAGATTGTACGCATTTGGCTCGGCCATGAATCTTTGATGCAAAGGTTGCCTTCTGTACTCCTCTCCGCCAGCTCATTACCTTCGTTGTCAACCAGAACAGGTATAATTCCGAAGAAGGGGCGCTGGGCTTTGCCCGGCTTCAGGTCAAAGCTGGCAAGCGGCGCAATCAAATGCCCGCCGGTTTCTGTCTGCCACCATGTATCCACGATCGGGCAGCGGCTATCGCCAACTACATTGTAATACCAGTCCCATGCTTCAACATTGATTGGCTCTCCAACCGTGCCCAAGATGCGCAAGGATTTACGGCTTGTGCACTTGACCATCTCATCGCCTGCGGCAAGCAGGGAACGGATAGCTGTGGGGGCTGTGTAGAAGATGTTTACATTGTGCTTGTCAACAACCTGCCAGAAACGGGACATGTCGGGATAGCTTGGTATGCCTTCGAAGATCACCTGTGTAGCGCCGTTGGCCAGCGGGCCATACGTGATGTATGAGTGACCGGTGATCCAGCCAACATCAGCCGTACACCAGAAAACTTCACCGGGCTTGTAATCAAAGACAACTTCGTGGGTCAGGCTTGTGTAAACCATATAGCCGCCGGTTGTGTGAACAACGCCTTTCGGCTTGCCGGTTGATCCTGAAGTGTAAAGGAAGAAGAGGGGATCTTCGGCGTTCATTACTTCGCATTCGCATTCTGTGGATTGCGCGTCAACAAACTCGTGGAACCACTCATCGCGGCCTTGTGTCCATTCGATGTCTCCACCTGTACGTTTCAGGACAAGTACGCCATCAACGCTTGGGCAGCCGTTCAGGGCTTCATCAACGCAAGCTTTGAGCTTAACAGGCTTGTTGCCTCGGTAAACCTCGTCAGCGGTTACAACGACCTTGGCTTCGCTGTCCTGTATGCGTCCGCGCAAAGCTTCAGGGGAGAAGCCAGCAAACACAACAGAGTGGACGGCGCCAATACGGGCACAGGCCAGCATGGTGTAAACGGCTTCGGGAACCATCGGCATATACATGACAACGCGGTCGCCTTTCGCAACGCCCTTGGCTTTCAAGGCATTAGCCATCTTGCTGACTTCGTCTTTCATCTGGCCGTACGTTATCTTGTATGAATCTTCGGGGTCGTTGCCTTCGAAAATCAACGCCGTGACGTCTTTCTTTTCCGGCAAGTGGCGGTCAACACAGTTGTAACAAGCGTTAAGTTCACCATCTTCATACCATTTGATAGAAACAGGCTTATCGAATTTTGTGTTTTTGATTTTTGTCGGTTTTTTGAACCAGTCCAGCCTTTCGGCCTGTTTGGCCCAGAATTCTTCTGGATTTTCAATAGATTCTTTGTACATTGCCTCATAGAGCTCTGGCGAGATATGAGCGTTTCTGAGTATTTCCTCAGAGGGTTTAAAATAGTTAGTCATAACGACGGTATCCTCACTCTTCAAAATGACACGCAAGCTTCCTTTTTTGATTGGAAAAGCAAGCTGTTTACGCATTGTTGTAATACATATAATTACGCAGCAAAGTACGCAGATTATTCTTGTGACTTAAAGCCTTGGCAGCTTTTGTTAAAGTATAACCGCCGAGGCCTTATTGCAGGAACCATGCCAAAACATAGACGGAGCATTTTTCCTACTTAAATGTGTTTTGAACGCAAAAAAACCTCTCGGAACCCACGGTTAGATGAGCTCCGACCACAGCGCCGTTTGGGCGCTACTTAAAATGTTTTTACGTTCCGACACACAAGTTATGTTGTCACACGGCGCAATAATGCACGAATCATGCACTTTTGGCTATGCGCACTGCACAATAGAATATTTATGGTGGTTATATTAGGTTTTTATACAATTAGAATTCAGGCTTAAGTGGCCGATTTAAAATAGCTTTTAAGGCTTCGCTAATGGATAATTCACCATTCATGCATGCATGTATATTGGTGCAAATCGGCATAGTAACGTCATGTTTTTTCGCGAGTGCAGCACAAGTTTTTGCCGTGAAAAAACCTTCTGAGACGTTATTTTTGCCTTCCAAGATGTCTGAAACGGATTTTCCTTGCCCCAGACTTAGGCCAAGAGAGAAGTTTCGCGATTGCTCGGACGAGCAGGTGAGCATCATATCACCTACGCCGCTTTGGCCGAGAAAGGTTTCAGCTTGTGCTCCCATGGCAACGCCAAGCCTTGTGATTTCTGCCAGACCCCGCGTGACCAGAGATGCGCGGGCGTTCTCTCCTAAATCCAGTCCCTTGGCTATTCCGCAGGCAATAGCGATCACATTTTTAAGCGCACCTGCGACTTGTGTTCCGATGATATCGGTCGCAACATAGGGGCGGAAATATGTGCTGGCGAGCACATTTTGCAGGGTTTCGGCAAGATGCTCATCCGTGCTGGCCAAAGTTGCCGCTGCCGGTTTGCCCATAGCTATCTCTTTTGCAAAGTTCGGGCCGCTTAATATAGCAGTTTTAGCCTTGGGTAAAATTTCTTCAACAACTTCGCTCATCAGGAGGAGGGAGTTTTGCTCGATCCCTTTGGAACAAAGGACAAGGGCGTGCTCTGCCCGAATATGCGGCTTCATCTGTTCCAGCACGGAGCGCATGGATTGCGCGGGGGTGACCATCAGGATGATGTCGTTTTTCATGGTATCTTGAATATCAGTAGTGGCACGTATGCGTTTATCCAGCGTCACATCCGGCAGGCGGGCTTTGTTCGTATGATTTTGATTTATTTCCTCGGCAACTTCGACGCGCCGCGCCCAAAGGGTTACACCCAGCCCATTGGAGGCAGTCGTTTGTGCCAGTGCCGTGCCCCATGCACCCGTGCCTATTACGCTGATAGAAGAAGTGTTCATCAATAATCTCCAATGATCTTTGTAAGAATAGTTTATGCCTTTACCCCCGCACCTTGGCGTTTTGGCGCGTCAGGGTCAAGAGGCCAGCGGGGCTTCGCGGCAAAATCCAGCGGGTCGCCCAGCGAACTATCGTTGTTGGCCAATAATCTTTCCATACCCACCCATGCGATCATCGCTCCGTTATCTCCAGAGAGGGAAGGAGGCGGAGCGTGGAAGGTCATATCGCTTCTTAATGCCAGCATTTCCAGTTGCTGGCGGATTTTTTGGTTTGCCGAGACGCCGCCACATACAACAAAGGCTTTGGCCGTTTCTGACCTTCCAAACAGCTTTTTAAATTGGCTAACTGCTCTGGCCGATTTATTGGCCAATATTTCGGCTATTTTAATCTCTAGCGCGCAGGAAAGCTCGGCTACATCACTGCGATTCAAAGCTCCTTCGGGGAGGTTGTCTACATGAAGGCGCACGGCAGTCTTTAATCCTGAAAATGAAAAGTCGCAGGTCTTCTTATCCTTCATCGGTGCGGGTAACTGGAATCTTTGGGTCGCCGCGTTGCTATCCATGCATTCCTTTGCGATTTTTTCGATGTTAGGGCCGCCGGGGTAGGGCAAGCCCATAAGCTTGGCACTTTTATCAAAACATTCGCCTGCGGCGTCGTCCAGCGTTGTGCCGACACGTCGGTATTTACCCAGCTCTTCCGCTATAAGTAACTGTGTGTGTCCGCCAGAGATCAAAAGAACCAGATAGGGAAATTCTATTTTGTCAGTCAGGCGTGCGGTGAGCAGGTGCCCTTCCAGATGGTTTATGCCGAAAAATGGAATTTTATGGACGCTGGCAATAGCTTTGGCGCTCATCATGCCGATCATAAGCCCGCCTATAAGGCCGGGGCCGCAGGTGGCTGCTACGCCATTTAAGTCGCCAAACGAGATATTTGCGTCTTTCATAGCGGCGGCGATGACCTTGTCTATATGCTCAAGATGTTCGCGAGCGGCGATTTCAGGGACGACGCCTCCATAGACCTGATGGGTTTTAAGCTGGCTCAAAACCACGTTGGAGAGTATGTCGCCATTTTCATTAACCACGGCTGCTGCGGTTTCATCACAACTGCTTTCAATACCTAAAACCAACATCTATGCGCTGCTTTCCATAGTTTGTAATTATATGCTTTACGTCACCCGCGAGGAGCGATTGTAACGCAGTATCCAGCATCACCCGGACATTTTGCCCTATAGGTTAATATCTCCCCGCGATAATGTGAGCTTAAAGTAGAGTTGATCTAAATGACTGTCAAACCGAATATTGAATGAATTGACCGGTACAAGTGTTGTACGCTTTGGTGATTTACCGCAAAAGGCAGTGGCGGTAACCGCCAGTATCCGGCGTCAGGCGTTTTTATATAGCAGCGCCTCGCTGTACGTATTGTTTCTATTAGCATCAATGTAGATACTGGATTGGAGAAGCTGAAAGCTGGGCAGGTGATGTGATATTTTTGGCTATCGCAGAGTTGGAGAGATTGGGCTGGTGGCTGTAACTTGCTTGCACAAAGAGACAACTCCTTCGGCAGGGTGTGGCGCTATAGGCGCTCAAATAAGGGAGTTTGACGTTAGATTAATAGCCGTATTTGGCCAAATAATATGTCATAAAACGCTGGTTTATGTGAAAAACGGAGTGGTGTTCTGGATATTCTGGCTCAGGCTGTTTTCCCGATGGACGCAAAAGATGGGAACAACACGAGCGTAAGCGTGTTTTGGGGGTAGAAGAGGCGCGAGCAATCGGGCATAGTGTATGAGCGCGTCTTAAAGTGTGTCTTAAAGAATGCGTACCATCTTCAATCATTCAATAACAATGGCGGATTGTAAGAGGTCTTTGTTTACTTAAGTTTTATCAGGTCAGGCGAGTTTTCAGCTATGGGTAAAAAAATCCTTATCACCAGAGCTAATCATCAGGCGCAGGCATTTGCTGCGGCGACTGTTAACAGTTTAAGCGGAATCAGTATGAATGATTTCGTCTTTGAGCCTATGACCGAGATTGTTCATTATCCCTTTAATACCGCTCGTTTTGAAGAGTATGGCGGCATTATCATGACCAGCATGAATGCGGCTGTATCTTTGGGGTTGAATGCTCCGGCGCGCGATTTGCTTGCTGACAAGCCTTTTTATTGCGTGGGGGAGCAAACCAAACAAAAGATTATCAGTGTAGGGGCGCAGGATGTCGCGATTTGTACGTCCACAGCCAAAGAGCTTTCCGAGGCCATGCTTAAAGGTGATAAAGTAAGTTTGAGCGATGGCAAAAAATTCCTTTATATGCGAGGGCGGGACGTGACTTTCGATATCAAGGAAGCCTTGACGCAAGGTGACAATACTCAAAAATATAAAGACCGCGTTGATGAAATCGTGTGCTATGAAGCCAGAGCGGTGGAGCGATTTTCCCCTAATATTGCCGAAGCGTTGTCGCCCGGTGATATTGGTCTTGTCACCTTTTTTTCAAAGCGTACAGCAGAGGTTTTTGTGAAGCTGTGGAATGAAGCTCTGGAAAAAGAGTGTGAGTACAAAGAGGCTATGGATGGGGTTAAAGCTCTGTGTATCAGCCAGAATGTCGCAGAGTGTGTCTATGATCTCTTTGGTAAGAGTGTATGCATTGTTTCAAAAACACCGGATATGAACGGCATGATACAGGGAATTAAGGCCTGGAGCGCGTAAGTATATAAAAAATCATTCCGGCTCATTATCATTTTGAAAGCCTTTATACCGTGACCTCAATTCGTGGATTACTTCATAAAGTGGCTTGTCAGCTTTATATCTGTTACATGTGCTACATGCTGCTACTTCATTAAAATGACCTGTTATGTGTTTATGAGATTTTGGGACGATGTGTTCGATTTCCGCTGTATTTTTCTGGTTTAGTTCAAGTGTCATATCGTTAAAGCAATAAGCGCATATTCCTTTTTGTACGTTAAAGTAGCGAATAATGCGTTCGTTGCGGCTTCTGGAGTATTCTTCCTGAGAAAGATTTTTGTATAATTCGCGGCTATCTTTCCGCCGTTCGGTTTTTCTTCGTTCGAAAGTTTTTAATACACCCATTTTTTTATTTTTACTCTTATTTGTTAAAGAAATTAGATCGCAAGCTAAACAGTTTGCGCTTGAAGGTCAAATGATATGAAAAATAAATACTGATTTATTCACCTTTTAAGCAATAAGTTTAATTTTTCTATAGTAGCGCTGGTCTATGGTGGGGTGTATGTGCTATGAGTCTTTCATCATAATACAAA
Organism: Alphaproteobacteria bacterium; assembly: GCA_018399685.1. GTDB lineage: Bacteria > Pseudomonadota > Alphaproteobacteria > Micavibrionales > Micavibrionaceae > UBA1672. The sequence continues at coordinate 12,329 of JAGYOK010000022.1, forward strand.
TAAAGAGGACCTTATAAGCGATGAGCAAATCGGAAAAATTACCGTTGGAAAATGCGGAAGAAATAATTGAAAAGTTTGGTGGTATTCGTCCTATGGCCGCCAAAACCGGTGTGGCCGTGACGACTATTCAGGGCTGGAAAAAGCGCGGCGTTATTCCGGGCGCGCGCATGGAATCGATTTTAGAGGCAGCGAGTGAGCATGATGTTGATCTTTCTGGTTTGGTCGACGGTGCGGCTTCACTTGAAACAGCAGATGAAGAGCCGGAGCAAAAATTCGGGGAAGTAATCGCTGAAAGTGAAGATGATGAATCTTTGGAAGAGGCAAAAGACGATGCCGAGGAGGAAGAGGACGAAGACGAAGAAGAAGAGGTTAAAGCCGAAAAACAAGAGGCTTTTGAAGAAGATAAGGACGACGACGAGGATTCCAGGGAAGATAATGACGAAGATGACGATGAGGGATCCGAAGATGATGATCTGGACATTCCGGCGGCGCTCAAACGTACAGCCGTAGCTGAAGGCGGCAAGGAAAAGCTGCGCGCTAATCGTATGTCAGGCGCTGAGTACATGGAATTCACTCTTGAAGGCAAAAAAGGTGCAATGAACCGCTCTATGGTTATTGCGGCTATCATTATCCTTCTTATTCTGGCCGCGCTGGCCGGTCTTGTGATGCCCAAATATAAAGGAACTACTGAGCGTGAAGCCCGCATTGAAGAGCTGGAAAGACAGCTTTCCGCCGTCAAAAAGGAGCAATCCGGTTTTAAAGGACTGGTTCCTGAAAACTGGTCGGCTGAGCTTGAGCAACTCAAGCGTCAGGCAGAGGAAGTCAAAAAAGGCGTTTCCGGTAAGGTTAATGATGTAAAAGCCATGTCTCAAGATCTGGCATCTGCGCAAGGGATTAACAGCCGCGTTGAACAGCTCCAGACCTATGTATCTGAAATATCCGGGGGTAACGGGATATATGCCTTGAAAGGGCGGTTTGAAAAGATGCGTCAGGATTATATGGGCGAAAAGATTTTGAGCAATTCTGTTCAGGCTCTTCTTCCTGTTATCCAGAGCTCCGGCAGCAAAAATGACGAGCACGTAAATCTGTTGATTGCTGATGCCAGAACGCAGGATAAAGCCTTACAAACCACCCTTGGGAGCGTTCCCCAAAATGAGCTTAAAGCTGCAGCCATGTTGCTGGCGATGACGCAGGTTCGTTCTGCGCTTAACCGGCCGGACACAGAGTTCGACAGTGACTTGCAGCTATTATTCGGGATGGTGGACGAAGACGATGTTGAGCTAAGAGCGGCGATTGAAAAACTTGCGCCGTATTCAAAAGAAGGCGTGTTAACGCCAGCAGGATTAAAAAACGAATTTCAAGGTGTTGCTGGCGAAGCAGTAGCAGCATCATTGCGCGGAGAAGATGTCTCTGTGTCAGATAAACTTTCAGCCAAATTTAATGAGCTTTTGAAAGTTGAAAAAGACGGGGAATTATTAACAGGAACGCAGACACAGGCAACAATTAACACAGCAGAAAATCTGGTTAATGAAAACCGGTTCGAAGATGCGGTTAAGGTGTTGAAGAAGAATTTACATGCAAAAGAGCTTGAGCCTTTGCGCCCATGGATCAAAAAAGCCGAGGGGATGATAGCTTCTAAAAAGCTGGGTAGTATGCTCGAAGAAGCTATAGAGATGAATTTCGGCCCAGGCTTGCTCGGAGGTAAAGTCTTGGAAGGCGGGCAGTATTAAATAAGGGTAATCGTGCTATAATCCCTCCCTATAATTCCTCCCCCTTGAGGGGGAGGTTAGGTGGGGGTGGCATGCAGAGTATTATCCCCCCTCACCCCAGCCCTCTCCCCCGAGGGGAGAGGGAGCTTGATACCCCGTATATAATCCCTCACCCCTTGCGGTTGGGGCGTTCATGCAGAGCACTATATTCATAAGCATTTGTAAATTTTTTTGCCTTTGTTCCGTCAAGTGTCTAACATCTAATCACTTAAGAATCGATAGATTAGGAAGCTGGAAATGATAAGAACAATATTTACGCTTATTAAAATAGGAGTGTTCCTCGCAGCGGTGATATGGGTGGCGGAGCATCCGGGAACGGTTGAAATCCAGTGGCTGGATTATACTCTTGAGTTCCATATCGGCTTTTTCCTTGTAACATTGTTTTTTCTTTTGGCTCTGGGTATTGGCATATTTGGATTTATCAAAGGTATTCTTGATTTGCCCAAAACTATGCAGCGCTATAAGGATATGACCTCAAAAGACAAGGGATTGAAAGCCTTTAGCATAGGGCTGAGCGCTCTGGCCGCCGGAGATGCAAAAGGCGCGTCCTATCAGGCTTACCGCACAAAGAAATACCTTAATGATGAAAACCCGCTGTCTTTGTTATTAGAGGCACAAGCCGCGCGGCTTAACGGTGATGAAGCCGAGGCCTCCCGCGCATTTATCGCGCTTGCTCAAGACAAGAATGCGGGCTTTATGGGTGTACGTGGGCTGTTGCAGGCGGCATTGGATAATGGCGATTATAACAGCGCGCTGGAGCTGGGGCATAAAGCCTTGAAAGACTATCCAAAACAGGGCTGGATTTTGAATATCGTCTATGATCTGGAGCTGCGCGCCCATAACTGGGACAGGGCAGCAAAGATACTATCCCGCGCCGAAAAAGCCGGAGCTATCACCCGCGAAAAAGCTTTGAGTGATCGTGTGGCAATTTTGCTTGCTCAGGGATTGGAGTACAAAAACGATGGCGATGATAAGGCCTATATGCGCAATTTGCAAAAGGCGTACAAGTTCAACCCATGCTTCCTTCCTACAGCGCTTTGGAAGGCGGATGCGCATATTGCGAATGGAAATCACAAAGCAGCTATTAAAACGATAGAGAAATCTTGGAAGTGTAACCCTCATCCAGAGTTAACGCGGCTTTGGGCAAAGGCGTACCGGCCGCCTAAGAATAGCGATGCTATGGCACGCGTACGCTGGTTCGAGCGGCTGTTAAAGCTTGATCCCGAAAGCGTAGAGGGCTTGCAAGCTATGGCCAGCGTGATGACGCAAGAACAGCTTTGGGGCGATGCGCGCAGGCATTTAGAGCGGGCGGAGGCTATTCGTCCGAACGTTCATCTTTATAAGCTCTGGGCGCAGTTAGAAGAAAAAGCGACAGGCAATCAGATGGCTGTACGTGCATGGCTGGAAAAAGCCGCAGATGCTCCGCGTGAGAAGGTCTGGATATGTTCGGAAACTGGCCGCTTGTACGATGAATGGATGCCTGTGTCCGATCAGGGTTTGTTCAACACAATCATCTGGGACTTCCCGCAAGGCCGCAGTTTCGCGATGCCGCATATTGGTTCTGCTAGGCCGGTTGCTGGATTTATCGGCTGCACGGTTTAGGGGGAGGTTTAAATGTTTAGAAAATTAATCCGATTTTGCTTTGTTTTTGGCGTCATTTCGCTGGTTATCGGGGTTTGCGGTTTTATAGCTGCTAACGTGTACTTCACGCATACAGCCAAACAAAAAGCCGCGTCTATCATAAAAACCGCTGGTGAGAGGGATGCTCAAACACCGGATCAAGAACTTATCGAAATTGCTCGAATAGTCTTTGAGCGCTTTGAGGAAAAATGGCCTTCAGAAGTGCCGTTGCTTCGCATTAGCCCCTATGTTTCAAACAGCCGATTGCCGGAATTTATTAAATTTTCGGAAGGTGTTATTGAGACTTATATAGCAACCGGAATGTGCGATAACGCGGCGCGTATGCTCCATTTTGTGCTAAAGCAAAAGGGCTATGATTCTGTGCAGTGGAATATGGTGAGTGGTGCTAATGCCCATTCTGCCTTGCTTGTGTATATGCCCGATGGCCGCGAAGTGCTGCTCGATCCATTTTATGGCTATGTTGGCTATGACAAAGACGAGGAACGGCTTTTATCTCCTGAAGAAATGCGCATAGACTTGTCAGAGGGAAAAACCTTCGAAGATGTGTTTTTGCCCTTAGGTGATAAGGCAAGACCGGCTTTTTACAAAGACTTCCAATTTGTACAGATGGCTCCGCTGGGGGAGAACTTAAATATTATCGCAACGCTACCACGCATTGAAGCTCAAGCAGTTTTCCTTGGAAAGATTAACGGTGATAACAAAGATGTCATGGGGGCTGCGAGCGCAAATAGTATGACACCATTTTGGCATTATGTGGGGCATAAATATGATCGCTCATGGGTGCGGGTGCTGAGCGCTGTTCAGGATGTGCGGCTTGAGATGACCTTATTATCTGACGTGGAAGAGGGGGTTATAACCTCTGATCCTCGTCCCCAAATACAGGGCAATAAGATGGTGTGGAATTTAAAAGCTGGCGACGAGATTAAGTTTTACGATGGCCGAGCCAAGATAAACTGGCGCCGCTTGAACAGCTTCATCGGCATCGATCAAATCGCTATTTATCCGATTCTGCCGTAAGGTTTAGCAGGGAATAAGAGCATTAATCCCTCCCTCTCACGCTTTCCTTTGTCATCCCCGCTAAGCGCAGCGCATGCGGGGATCTGGGAATGTGAGCTATAAAGCTCCGGATGCCCGAATGAATCGGGCATGACACTTTATGTAATAAGGCAATAACGTCCTCCCCTTTATGCCCTTGGGTGCTTTGAGGGGGAGGTTGTCACTTCTTCTTTTTCCAAAAGCTAAAGCGAAATTTCGTTTTAATCCAGATTACAAGCTGGCTAATGCGCAAGCGGATGTAATTAATGATTCTTGATAGTCGCTTAGGTGGTTTTTCCGCGTCCCAGCCCTCGGTCATTGGCATTTCGGTTTTGATGATGTTCACGAAATATTGTGCGCCAACAGGAATAACATCATCGTTAAAGCCGTATTTAGGGTTGTGGAGCGGTTGGGAGTGCGGGCTTTCCCCGTCTTCGGGGTCGGCGTTGCCAATCCAGATATAGCTTGCCGGGACGAGGTTTGAGAACTCGCCAAAATCCTCGGCTGTCATGGCCGGAGCGGCGTCCCAGTCGATATTTTCTTCTCCTAAAACTCCGCGCATAGCCTCGCGGCTTACTTCTGCTTTTTCGGGGCTGTTAATGGTGGGAGAGGTGGAGTGCGGGAAATCTACTTTTGCATTTATATCAAATCTGGAGGCAATAGATTCCACAGCTTCGCTGATCTGCTCAAGCAGATGTTCCTTGATGCCAAGGTTATAAGTACGCACTGTACCGGTCATTTTTGTATCGCCGGGGATAATGTTCATCGCCGCGCTGTTACCGGATTCTATGCTGCACAGGCTTAGTATGACTTTTTCCTCAGAGTTTTCGTGAGCGCTTTTATCGCGGAGCGCGCAGAGCTGCTGGCCAAGCTCAAAAGCTACGGGGATCGGGTTATGTCCTTCTTCAGGCTGTGCGCCGTGACAGCCTTTGCCGTTGATGGTGACTATAAAATTTGTGTTAGAAGCCATGACCGGCCCGGTATGGATGGCTGTTTTGCCAAAGGGGAGGGACGGCCAGTTATGAAAGCCGTACAGCGCGCTGATCTTATGTTTTTTAAGTAGCCCTTCCTCGATCATTTTTTTGGCGCCGCCAGAGCCTTCTTCAGCAGGCTGGAATATGAACTTTATTATGCCGTTAAATTCGCGGTGGTCTTTTAAATAGGCCAGAGCGGTGAGCAGCGTTGCCATGTGTCCATCATGGCCGCATGCATGCATTTTGCCGTCATTTCTTGACTTCCACGGAACGTCGCATTGCTCCTGAACCCTCAGTGCGTCCATATCTGCGCGCATGCCAATGACTTTTTTAGAAGTTTTTTCCAGCCCTTCGAGCGTTACAACGATCCCCGTTCCAGCCATAACCTCGTATTCAAGATCCCACTCATTTAGCAAATCCGTAATTTTGCCGTGCGCATAATCTTCCTCATACGCAGTTTCCGGGTATTGGTGGAAATCATGGCGTAATTTGGTCATTTTACGCGTAATTCCCAGTATCTCCGGGTCTATGTTAGGTATCAGATTTTCCGGCAGCGGCATTTTCGGTTTTCTACCCTATTGGTTTTTAGAGCGACGGGCATACTACCATAAGCGGGCACGCTGCACCAAATAATGTTTTAAGGCGCAGGAGGCTGCCAATCCTCATCAAGGCAGTTTCCCGGATAATTAAGATCAAGACGGTCTACCAGATCAGCATCTATTTTAAGAAATTCTACCAAAGCATTGAGGCCATATTTCGTTGCCAGAACTTCGTAAAGAGCTCTTTCTTCATCGCTATCAGCCAGAGAGTACGTTATCATGGCAAAGTTTTCAGATAGAGCCTGCTCTTCCGAACCGGCAAGTACGGCCATGAAGGGGTTGTCATCAAATATTTTCTTAAGAGCCAATTTTCCGGATTCTTCCCACAATAGCCCGATAAGGACTTCTCTAATTTCGTTATAGCTGTTTTTATTTGTTTCAGGCATTTTGACCCCTGTAGAGTTGTTTAATTAACATAATGTCAAATACGTATAAGACCTTGGGAAAATTTTTTCAAGAAAAAGATGGTTTTGCATGGCGGCGGGTGTGTGGGTTTTTATGATTCTAAACAAGACCGGGGAGATATTTTGGTTCCCGATAGTTTGTCAGAGGTAATTCTTCTTTAATAATATTCACGAAATATTGAGCGCCTATGGGTATGATATCATCATTAAAACCATAACCCGGGTTGTGGAGTGGCTGAGAGTGCGGGCTTTGCCCGTTTTCGGGGTCGGCATTACCAATCCAGATATAGCTTACGGGGATAAGCCTTGAGAATTCGCCAAAATCCTCGGCGGTCATGGCTGGTTCGGCGTCCCATTCTATGTTTTCATCACCGATTACTTTTGCCATAGCTTCGCGGCTGATCTTTGCTTTGTCCTTATTATTGACAGTAGGAGAGCAGATATTAGGGAAATTTACCTGTGCTGTCATGTCGTAGTTTTCAGCCATGCTTTGTGCCGTTTGCGTAATAAGTACAGGTACCGCTTCCTTGATCTCGTGATTATAGACACGTACCGTACCGCCAATCTCTGCGTTATCGGGGATTACATTAAGCGCACCCATATCTCCGGCATTGCTGGCGCATATGCTTAGTACAACCTTCTCATCGGGGTGTGTTATGGTAAAAGCATCCGAAAGAGAGTATAATTCCAAAATGAGGTTGGCGGATGCAGGGATAGGGTTGTTACCCGTTTCCGGCATGGCTCCGTGGCAACCTTTACCGCGGAGAATAATCTCGTAATTAATGTTAGAGGCCATAACCGGGCCGGGGTGGATGGCGGCTTTCCCAAAGGGGAGGGATGGCCAGTTATGAAAGCCGTACATGGTATCAAGCTTATGCCTTTCAAGCAGGCCTTCTTCGATTATTCTTTTTGCCCCGCCCATGCCTTCTTCAGCAGGCTGGAAGATGATCTTTACAGTACCGTTGAATTCGGGGTTATCCTTTAGATAAGCAAGAGCTGTTAGCATAGTTGCCATGTGCCCGTCATGGCCGCACGCGTGCATTTTGCCTTTATTTCTGGATTCCCATGGAACGCCGGATTTATCCTCGACGTTTAATGCATCCATATCGGCGCGCAGGGCGACGACCTTGCCGGAAGTGTTTTGTCTGCCCTCAAGAGTTACAACCACACCTGTTCCGGCCATGGTTTCGTAAGGTAGATCCCATTCATTAAGTAAATCTGTGATAATGCCGTGGGCGTAATCTTCTTCAAAAGCGGTTTCAGGGCGCTGGTGAAAAATACGGCGAAGCACGGCCATGTCACTCGCCAGTTCAATAATTTGCGGATCAATACAAGGTTCTTTTTTCGTGTTCTCTGGCATGGGATGACCCCAGTATTCCCTTTTTATGGAATCTTTTTTTCGGACTTTAGCACAATGATTGCAAAGATTACAAATATTGCTTTTGTGGACTTTTGGGAATAATCAAATAGTCCTGACCTTTAGAGTTTGATCTTGCCTTTTTGCCAGAGATTGAAAAGGGCGATGCCACCCAGAAATCCGCCAAGGTGGGCTTGCCATGCGGTGTCAGCACTGATTAATCCTACTCCGATCATGATGGCAATCCAAAGCAGGATAATGGGAAGAGGGCCTCTTTTTTGCCCGAATGAGCCTGCCAAACCACCTAGATTCATCATTAATATTACTGCGCCGAACAGGCCGCTGATAGCGCCGGACGCGCCAATGACGGGATGGGTAGAGGCGGGACTTAATATAAAGTACATTAGATTGCCAGTCATCAGGCAAAAAATAAAGAAAATCAAGGTGATGCGAGCACCAAACTGGCGCTCGAAGAACACTCCCATGGCCATCATCATTACAGAGTTGGTAATGATATGCATCCAGCTTCCATGCAATAATGCGGTTGTAAACGGGGCGATAAGAGCGCTCCACACCCATGGGATTGCGCCAGAATAATAGGCCGGTACAAAGCCAAAATTCATATATAAAACAACGCGCTGGGCATCATCAAGAAGGAAGGTCGTGACCAGAAAAGTTAAAATTAAAGTGGTAACGGTACAGCGTGTAAATATGGGGATTTTGCCCCAATTAATGAAAGGGGTTTTTCCTGTGGCACTGCGCCTCGCCATATCGGCTCGCATTTTGGCTTTTATCCCTTGCTCAGCCTGATATTTGCGGCGGTACTCTTCTTCGAGCTTCTCCCGCTCCTTGCGTGCTTTTTCGGATTCTTTTTCTATCTTTTTCTGGCGCTTTTCCAGCTCGGAGAAATGTATAATCTTTCCGTTATCATCTTGATCCTTATTGCTTTTCCCGTTTTTGCCGTTTGAATTATCGCTCATTGCCGATTTCCTTGAAAAATGCTGTAGCCCTCACCAATAAAGGGATTTCGACGGGTTGGCAAGGGCGGTTTAAGAAAGGTCGGTAATAAAGAAAAAGAGCTTGTGAGGTTTTCACAAGCCCTTTTAGGTCTGGTTTTTTACTATACTAATCAGGTTCCCATGTCACCCCAAACTCATCCCGATACCAATATCTGCGTTTTTCTCGCGGTCATATTTATAGGTGACTTGTTCATCTCCTTTTGGCTTCAAGAAAGCAGGAGGTGTGACTTTCGTTACCAGATCTGCGGATTTGGCCAGAATTTCTGTGGCTGAAATCTTGGCATGAGATATCTGGCGGGTCAGCTCTGCAAAAGCAACGGCGAAGCCTTCTTTGGCAATTTCCATGCCCATGACCATCATTTCTTTGATCTTTCCCAAAGAGGGGATTTGTCCTTCTACACTCTTGCTAAAGCTCATTGCAATCTTTTTAAGGTTTTCCGGCTTTTTTCTGGCAGGCTGCTTGCCTCCGCCGCCGCTTTTGCCTTTGGACTTGCCTTTTTCGCCTTCTTCGCTTTCCTTCTCATCATTATCGTTGTCACTAACAACCTCGATTTTGACGTATGTAGGAGCCTGAAAACAGACGGGATATTCTTTGATAACTTCGGGAGCCAGTTGTTTGCCGCTTAAACCCGGCTTGATATCAATACGAATGACATCAGGATCGCGCCAGTCCATGACCACGCAATGATTCTTGTATTGCCCGACTTGCTTACAGGGTTTGACGAGTCTCTTACCCGGATACAAAGCTTCTTGTATGTCGGCGAATTCCAGAAATTTTTTTACATCAACCAGCATGTTAATTACTCCATCTCATTACGCTTTTAATTGCGCCTAGGCAAAAGTCGTTATTTGATTTCCATAAGCTTCCTAAATTTACCCTGAAAATGTTAATAAGGGCTTAAAATTTCGGCGGTGCCGCACAGAAAAATTATAAAAATGTAAATTCAGGGTCAGAACCTATTAATTCTGTGCAATTCTGTTCCATTATATGAGACAAAGAATCAATTTTTTGGACTGAAGGACATGCCGTAGCATATTCAAAGGCCAAAAAAAGAAGGTAATTTGTCTCATATAATGGAACCCTTCAGGGCGCCGCAAATTTTTGTATCTGGTCGCCAAAACCGCTTGAACGTAGCTACGGCTATGCCCTGCGCGGTTTTGGCCTCCATTTACTAAAAATTTGACAGGCGCATAATGGATATAATTAATAGGTTCTGACCCTAAATTTTTGCATAAAGAGCCGGTGAGCTGTTACACTATGAAAGGGGTAAGTTTTTCCTCGATAATGTGTTATTATCATTGGGTTATTGGTTGAGTTCTAATAGTTATAGGCGCTGGTTATGAAACATCCTTATTTATGTGCATGTTTAACTTTTATTATGTGTGTGAGTGCTTATCACTCGGGCGTGCGGTTAAATGCGGCAGAATTGTGGAATTCGACAGGGGTCGGGACAGGATCTCCGTCTTCTTATTATGTTGAGAAAAAGGAAGGTAATTCCGATTCTTATTATAATTCCACAAGAAAACCGACAGCCAACAGACAAACAGCGCTGTTTAATGCGAAAGACCCTTCAACAGTTACGTCAGGGGAGGGAGGGCTGGATGCAGCCATTCATGCTTATAAAAGCGTGAAACTTGGTAACCAAAGACCTTCCAGACAGTTTAAGACAATGTCAGCAGTTGCGGTTGCTAATCGTCAGGCTGATATCGATCATGCTTTGCAGCTTGAATATAACAGGCGCAAGGCTACGGCCAGCCTTATGATTGAGGTTGCCAGGCAGGATAATGCGGCGCAGGCTAAAGCAAGAAAAGATCGCCAGAAGGATTTGGCTGCTATGAAGGCGGAAAAGGAAGCCAAAGCCTATGAGCGTGAGCAGAAAAAAGCCCGCGCGCTTGGCAGAAAAAGTGTGTATAGAGCGTCAAGTAGTGCAGCAAGTAACAGTGTACGTAAACGCGTGACAAGCTCGTCTTCTACAATGGAGCTGAAAAAACCGGCTCGTTTGTTTAACGATCCTAATCTATAATATAAGGGTTGTTATAAGTAAGGGGGCGCTGAAAAGAATGCTTTATGCTTTAGACAGTGCTACTGACAGAGATTCCCTAAATAAAGATACAATTTCCTTGCGGGTTAATATCTATGATTACCGCGCGATCTTTTTGTTTTGCGCGTGTCTGGCGTATGCGATTTTTGGCTCCCCGACACCGGATATGTTCAGTTATACGGAAGCATTTGTTCTGATTCTTTTGGGCTTGAGCATCGGTGTGGTGCATGTGCGTAACTTACTGGTGCGCCCTGCGGGACACCGTTTTTGGAAGAGCGCGGGGCAGATGTTTTTGATCTATGGGCTGAGCATCCCGCTGGTAGTGGGGGCGCTGGCAGGGCACAGCCTGTTTGCTATATCCCGCGATGTGATACCTTTCCTTTGTTTGTTTTTGCCGCTTTTTTGTTTGCCGGTCATACGCGCAAGACCTTACTATTTTCGTACTACATTGCTAGGGTTTATTATTATAGGTCTGTTGTTTGGGCTGCGATCGCTGTTGATACGCTTTGATGTCTCATGCGGTTTTGATGTCTGGTGTGCTCAAGAGGAGCTGCTATATCTGGAGAACATGCCAACTGTGCTGTTTTCCTGCCTGTTTTTGCTAGGCTCGGCCATTACTTATGCGGTGCGCAGGATAGACGCGCTGCATATTTTCGTTTTTTGCTTTCTGGTGGCGCTTGCACTTATCCCGCTGGCGGCGATGATTCTTACCTTACAGCGGGCGAGTATTGGCGCGCTCGTGGTTTATATATTTTGTGTTTATGCCTATTTCTTTTTCAAAGCACCGCGCAAGGCTTTGGGCGCGCTGTTACTGGGGGCTTTGGCGCTTTATGTCGTTGGCATATCATCGCATATGGTTTTTGCTTCCTTGTGGGAGAAGACCCGCAGCGTGGGGCTTAATATGCGCCCGCAGGAAATGGCGGCAGTGTGGGATATTGTCAGTGCCGATACTGTGACTTTTCTTTTTGGAATTGGCTGGGGCGGGCATTTTAGTTCACCGGCGGTTGGCGGGCTAAGCGTGAATTTTACACATAATTTTTTCTCTTCCATGTTTTTGAAGAGCGGATTACTTGGAGTTATCTTATGCACAGCTTATATTGCAGGGCTTTTAGAGCGTTTGTGGCGCGTTATGCGTAAGAATATGGTTTTTGGGCTGGCGCTCGCGGCACCTGTTTTGATCGATTTAACATTTTATGCCAGCTTTAAATCGCTGGATTTTGGATTGGTGCTTTTGTTGATCCCCGCGTCTTTGGTATACTTTAGACAATTCGAATCATCCTAGGGTTCTCTTATAAAAATAATAAACTATGCGCAGACCAACAATAATGTTCATTAACAGGGTTTATCCGCCATTGCGCGGAGCAACAGGCCGCTTGCTGCGCGATCTGGCCAGATCGTTTGCGCGCCAGGGATGGCATGTGACAGTGGTTACAAGTGGCGAGGAAGCTGATGAGAGCTATGAAAAGGGAATACATGTTATCAGGGTGAAAGGCTCGCCCAAGCCCTGTGGGGAGAAGGGGTATTTGTGGGTCTGGCTCAAGCTGTTTTTCGCAGCATTAAAGCAGGAAAAAAGACACGTTGTTGTTACTCTTACCGATCCGCCGTTATTGGCCGTTGCTGGTATGATGATTGCCAGACTTAAAGGCTGTTACCATATCAACTGGTGTCAGGATTTATACCCTGAGATTTTGCCTGTGCTGGGGTTAAAATATTCCGATTTCTGGGTTAATACTTTCACATCTTTGCAACGTCGGGCCATGAACGGCAGCGACAAGGTTATTGTTAATGGCCGTTGTATGGCTCGTTACCTCACTCATGAAGGTGGTTTGGATGCGCGTAAGGTAGCGGTTGTTCCAAATTGGCCGGATATGGAGCTTATTGATCCAGAGGCGGTTGAAAATCTTAAAGAGGATGCTTTGGAATTCCCCGAAGATGCACAGCCACCGCGCCCATTTGACAAACAGCTCAAAACCCGCCCGCGTTTCCGTATTTTATATGCGGGAAATATAGGTTTGTCTCACCCGCTTGATTCTATTATTGAGGCTGCTCAGGCGCTGGAAGAAGAAGGCAGCGATATTGAATTTGTCTTTGTAGGGGATGGAAAAGGATTTGATAGGCTTGCGCAAATTCGCTCTGATAAAGGGCTGGATAATATCCGCTTTATCCCGTTTCAGCCGATTATCCAGTTGCGAGAGGTGATGGAGAGCGGGGATGTGCACCTGATCTCGATGAAAGAAGAGGCGGCGGGGTTTATGGTTCCAAGCAAGCTTTATTCTGCTTTGGCTGTAGCGCGGCCTTGTATCTTTATTGGTCCTGAGCATTGCGAATGCGCTAAAGTTATACGCGACTATGGTACCGGCGTAGTGGTTCCGCAAGGGGATGTAAAGACGCTTCTTAAAGCAGTTAAAACATTCAGGGATAGTGGCGAGGCATGGTTTGGCGCTCATAATGGAGCGCTCAAAGCCAGAGAAATCTACACGCCTTATAATTCTATCGATGCATGGATCGAGCGGGCATGGGATCTTGTGCGTAAGGATCTGGAAATAAAATAATTTTTATAGTCTCTGACCCTAATTAACCAAAATATTGGGGGCGGTTGTGGATATTGTCCGGCTCGGCAATGGAAATGCTCCTCATATCCTTTTATGATAAATCTATAGAGTGGTTATGATGCTTATTAAAAAAGCCACTTTGATTTGATTGAGTAAAGCATAAGGAGAGGGATAAAGTGGAAGAAACAAAGAAGCCCCCCCACCTCTTATTGGTATTTATAATATTCATGCTGGCAGTAGGGTTATACGTACTTCGGCCAGAAAATAATATTAAGGAAGAGGGCGCGAGGAAAGAACCTGCGGCCATTTCCCGGACGGAAGAAAAGCCCCCCGAAACTCCGATAGAATATCTCGCATGGCTTGAAAAAAAGGCTTCATCCGGCGATTCCAACGCAATGTTTAGAATGGGTAATAACTATAGATACGGCTATAACGGTCTGGAACCTGACAGCGTAAAGGCAATTAAATGGTATAAAAAGGCCGCGCGTCATGGTGATGGCGATGCTATGAACACTTTGGCATCTATGTATGGTGAAGGTGAGGGAGTCCCGCTGGATCACGAAAAAGCTTTTGATCTGTATATGAAAGCGCTGGAGAATGGCAGCAAGGAAGCTCCATATAATTTGAGCAGAGCATATTATAAAGGTCTTGGGGTTAATGTGGATTACCTGATGTCCGGCAAATATCTGGCGATGTCGGCCAAAAGCGGGAAAGAAGGCGTACAGGAAGTTATAGATAAATACTCCAGAAAATGCCATGAAACCCGCGTGGGCGAAAAAATCTATTATGATATGAAATCCTGTTATATGGCCGCATATTCGGAGGACGCGCTCGCGGCGCATGCTGTGGCGATTTCCTTTTATGAGGGGCGTTTTGGTCAGGAAGTTGACCATAAGAAGGCGTTTGAATGGTTCCAGAAGGCTGCAAAAGGCGGGTTTTCCGGCGCGCAGTACTATCTGGCTATGCTCTATGATAAAGGGCTTGGTGTTGACCCGGACAAAGTCGAGAGTTATGCGTGGATTGGCGCAGGCATAGAGCAAAAAGATTTCAGTGTCAGGATGCTTCGTAAGGCAAAACAGGCAAAGGATGTTCTTTATTCACAGCTTTCCGAGGAACAGCGGTTAGAAGCTGAAGAGAAGCTCAAAGAGTATATTGATAACTACTCCGCTCAAAAAGACTTGTAGCTGTAGTAAAAAACAGCATATGCACCAATAATTTTTATAGTTATTTGGTGCCGCATAGGTGACTCGAACACCTGACCCCACCATTACGAATGGTGTGCTCTACCAACTGAGCTAATGCGGCTTAAAGAAAACTCAATCTTTTTTATATTCTTTTTACGGCAAAGGCAATATTGCGCAAAGCTTTGCCTTTAAATTAATGCGGCTTTTTCATGAATTGGTAATAGGCACTTTTGCACGCGCGAGTGTTCCTGTATTATGTCTTTGTAATTATTTAAGGAGTGGCGATAATGACCGCTGATAAAGCCAAGAGCGCTCAAGAAACGGAAAAACCCAAAGAGAGGCGGCGCGTTGGCGACCGTCGCGCGGGAATTCATTATACGGTCATAGCGGAAAAGACGCTTTATGATGTGTTGGGGGAGGTCTGGCGCGCCAGATTTATTATGGCGGGGTTTGCTCTTTTGGCGGCTGCACTGGCGTTTTTGTTTATCGCGGTAAGTCAGGATTTCTATCGCGCGCAGATGATTATAGCTCCTGCTAACCCTATTGGATTTATGCCAGTTCGGAGCAGCGTTGCGGGCATGGAAGGCACCCTCAGTAGCGGTAGTAGCTATGCGGCGGAGCATACCGACGCTTTTGATGTGTTTGGAACAATATATAGCGGCACGACGGTTGCCTCGTTTCTTGCGCAAGACAAAAACTTTATTGAGCCTTTGCAAAATGACCGCCGCTTTGTTTTTTCAAAAACGCGCGAGAAGTGGGATGCGCAGAGTTTGTCAGAATATTTGAATAGACGCGTACAGCTTGATCCGTTGAGCGGGGATTCTTCACTTCGTCGTTTGAGCTATGCACACCCGGATAAAAAATTTGCTGCCGAGCTTCTTACTCGTCTCCATCGTATTACTGATGAAATGATTCGATCTCGTATTTTGGCACAGACAAATCAGAGGATTAAATATCTGGAGGATGCTCTGGCAGGTACAAGCAATCCCGACCATAAACGCTCGCTCGCTTCTTTGCTTATGGAGCAGGAGCGCCAAAAGATGATGGTATCTCTTGATCAGCCGTACTCTGCCGATATCGTAGAGCCAGCCTTTGTTTTATCTCGTACGCACTGGCCAGATCCATACATTATATATCCGGTGTTTGTATTCTTGGGGCTGGTTTTTGGCTACATTGTAGCAGTACAAACAGGCCGTAAGTAAGGGGGAAATAAAGCTATTTTTTAAATATTATTGCTTTGGGCGGGCGCGGAAGTATATCTGGGATTTATATATTATCCACAACCGTAGCAGAGAGTTTATCCGGAGGGTGAATGATTCAATATGGTAAATTTCATTAAAATACGAATTGATAACATTACATTTTATATAGCAATTACAACGGTTTTACAGCATAATATGTCCGGTATTGTCCATTACCTGTTTTTCACGGTGTGAGGGGTTGAGAGTTATTCATATCATATTCACCACTTTTCCACAAAAAGGCATGAAAAATGATAATCCTGCCAAAAAATAAGGAAACTAATCCCATTAATCTCACATGAGAGGTGAAAGCAGGCAGGGGGATGATTGTTTGAGGCGCCAATTTTTTGAAATTAATTTTAAAAGACAGGTGAAATTCTTAAAATGTTAAAGGGCATAAAAAGAGGAAAAGTGTTTCCATAATTTTATGAGATTTCACAAAAAACTATACCCTGTTTTTGATGGTTTTAAGGTTAAAAAATGAAAAGTTTTTAGTCATGGAAAAGTTAGAATTGGAATCCAAAAAAATACCCATTACGGTTTTAGTCGCTGCTAAGAATGAGGAGGGGCGATTAGGTCGCTGTCTGGATTCCCTGTCAAGCTTCGCCGAAGTGATAGTAATAGATTCCTACAGCACGGATGGGACTGTGGAGGTGGCGAAAAAATATAACGCAAAAGTTGTTAATTTTAAGTGGAATAATGCCTACCCAAAGAAAAGACAGTGGTTTATAGATACCCAGATAACTGGCTATAATTGGATATTGTGGATTGATGCTGATGAGGTGCTTACAGCGGGGTTTGTTGAGGAAATTAAGCTTTTGGCCGATGATGACCATCGGTTTTCCCTGTACTCCGGCTTTTTTGTTAGCTCAGGCTATATTTGGAAGGGGCGGGTGCTTAGGCATGGTTTGAAAAATAACAAGCTCGCACTTTATAATAAAACCATGGTTGCGTTCCCGGAGGTTACGGATCTTGATTTTGACGGTATGGGAGAAATTGAAGGTCATTATCAGCCGGTAAAAAAGCAAGGTTACGAAAATATGAGAATTGGCCAAATAAATTGTCCGATTCTGCATTATGCATATGAGGATGACAGCTCATGGAAAGCTCGCCATGAGCGCTATGCAAGGTGGGAGGCGCAAATGATTGTGCATGATGCCTATCCCAAAGACCCGATTCTATGGCGTGAGTGGCTTAAAAAATTAACCCGTAAAAGTAGCTTGAGGCCTGCGTTAATGTTTGTTTATTCATATGTTTTTAAGCTCGGTCTTCTGGATGGAAAGGCCGGTTTAAGCTTTGCCTTAACCCGTAAAGATTATTGCGATATGGTCTTGCGGAATTTGCGCAAACTGAAGGAGGGAGGGGGGCTGTTATAGGTCCTGACCCTAAATGTTCCTCAATATTCTTTACTATTCAAGTCTCTTCGGAGTTTGTTTTTTACCCTTTAGCAACTGCTTTCCTGCGGGTTTTAGGGCATCATAAAGCCACGGGCAATATGCTTTCATATACCAGGAAATGCTCTGCATTAATAATATCCAGAGATTTTGTGCTATGGGTACCATTTCCAGTTCTTCGCGGATGATGTATTGCTCTTTACGCCCTAGCCACGCTTGTTGCTGAGAGATGCCGCCCATCTCGAAGATGCATACAGGCCTGTTGATTCTTTCAATTTTTTGCGCTTTCAGTAAGAATCGCGCCGTAAAGTCGTAATCTGAAGAGATTGCATAGCGCATGCTATAGCGCAGGCGTATGTCACGAACCTTATGGCGGCGATAGAGCATGGCTTGATGATGCGTAAACATGCCCCATGCAATATCATCGTGACTTTCGGCGGGCTTGATAACTGGTTTTCTGCGGTTTTTGTATTTTTCCAGCGCGTCCCCATAAATAAAATCGGGAGCTTTTTCGCAAAGAGGGGCGAGTTCTTCCAACACTTTATTATTAGCCAGAGCATCTCCGGCATTTAAAAAGAGCAGATAATGCCCGCGCGCCATATCAATGCCGGTATTCATAGCATCGTATATGCCCTCATCAGCCTGAGAAACAAAGCGAAACGGGTTTGTATCCGCGCGTGTCGAGCTTCTGTGTTTACGCAGGAATTCAACCGTTTCATCACTTGATTTACCGTCTATTACCAGCCACTCGAAATCAGAATAACTTTGGTTTTTCAGTGATTTGAATGTCTTTTTTAGCCCTTGGTAATTATTCAGGGTTATCGTGATGATACTAAACAGCGGAAAGTGCCGGGTTTCATATATTGTTGTTTGTTTGCTTTGTGAGTTGCTCATGATTTTTGTTAAAGCATTAATCGCGTATATCGTCAATAAACACAGCCGTTATAGCTAGATTACTGAGGATTTGGCCGACTTCTCTTGCGCTTTCTATGAAGTCAAATGGCTTTGGGTCACGAGGAATGATGATAGTGGAGCCGGGAGGAATAAAGACAGGATTGTGGTTCCATGTGTTCACCTGCAAGGGCTCTGCGCTGCCATTGGGGTAGAGGACAAATGTACGGGTCTTGTCGGCGTGGAAGGTGAATCCTCCGGCTTCTTGTATGTAATCTCTAGGGGATTTCTTCTCGATAAACTGCAAAGCAGAAGGGGATAGAACCTCTCCGCTTACACGTACACTTAACGGGCGCTTTGGAATGAACAGGCGGTCGCCATGCTCCAAAAGCATGTTTTGTTCAGGTTTTACAGTTAGTACAGCCGGATCGGCCTGAATTGTAATGCGCCCGACGGCCTCGATGTCTTCCAATTCCGAAGCAAGGGAGCGCACCAGTTCGATCTGGGTTGCGTCGGGGCGGTTCTTGTCATCCTTAATGGCGGCAGCAAGGGAGCGTTGCATATCGTGTGCAGCTTTGCGGAATCTCAGCTCCTCGGTGCGGCGTTCTGATTCGCGGGAGAATATGGCACCAGCCGGATAGGCTTGCTGTGTAAGGCCTCCAGCTCGCTGTATAAGGCTTAGAACGTTGTCTCCGGGGAGAAGGTCATATTCGCCCGGATGCAGGACTTCGCCAAAAATGCGTGCGGATTTTTCCTCAAGCTTGCGGATTTTCTGGTTTATGCGGACGCTGTCGCCCGCGGAAAGCAGGTAATCCTTGGGCGAGGTGTCATTGAGGCTGACGATCATGCGCTGCGTTCCCGAACGAGTTTGTGCCTGTCCAGAGGTGCCAAAGTTAGCCGAGGTTATTTCTATGGAGTTCAGATTGGCTTCGAGGGTCACGCCACCGGCAACAGCTAAAATATTATCGAGGGTCACGCCTTGGGCAACAGGGTAGTGCCCGGGACGTCTTACAGCACCCCGTACGTACAGGGAATGCTCTTTCAGGTAAATTTTCAGAGCCTTGTCATCATTAAAAATATCATTAGATAATTTGGCGATTTCTTCGTCATTATTATGACTTTTGGTATCGGATGTGTATGTGTCGAAAAGTGTTGATATATATTGGTTAGACAGCAATCTCACAACGTCATTATTTTCAAGTGACAGGTCAAATTCGTTTTTCAATACAGAACGAACCGGATAGTTTAAAAAACGGGTTGATAGTTGCTCATTATCCCATCTTTCGATAATTCCCATTAAAGGGTAGATATCGTCACCCAAAATGTTCGAATTATTGAGTAGATCGCTGAGTTTTTTATTGCGGGCAAGGTCGTATAATCCCGGTCTGCTTGTTTCTCCGGCAAGCTCGATGGTTCCTTCGCGCTTTGCCTGACCGCTCATAACGCTGAGTATGGAGCCGTTCTTAAATGTGCGCGCTGTGAAGTCTTTGATTTCACGGATGTTTTCCTGCCCGTCTTCATTTAGTGTTTGCTGGATAAAACGGTTTTTTCCGGGTGATAGGACGCCGCCGCCAAGATTAAGCATTTCCGTTAGCGAGAGTTGTTGCTGGCTGCCGTTTTTGTCTGGCTGGGGAGGGTGGTCTGTTGCGCTGATCTCGTATATTCCCGGACGTTTTACAGCGCCGGAAATTGCAACGCTTGCTCCGATAGAGGGGATAATCAAGCGGTCACCGTCTTTTAGCGTCATATCGATGCCGGGCGCTCCGTCAAGCAGCAGTGTGAAAAGGTCTATCGTGGAGCTGTGACCGGAGCGTACAAGCTTTATTTGCCTTAAAGAACCGTCTTTGGTAATGCCTCCGGCGTGGTTTAGCGCGTCGAGTACATTGTTAAAGGCGCTTAAAGTTTTACGACCGGGCTTTTTAACATGGCCGACAACAAGCACGCCAATCTGGCGTATGGCGGACAGCGAGACATAGCTTTGTGTGTTGTGCATGCTGGCAATACGGGCGTTTAAAACGCTGCGCAACTGCGCTATAGTCTTGCCGGTTGCAGGAAGGGGAGGCATATCCTTGATAAGAATATTGCCGCGTGGGTCAATTTTATAAAGGGTCTGATCTGTGCGCTGGCCTGTAAATGTGATTAACAGTTCGTCTCCGGTTCCCAGTACGTAATCATCCTGCACCGCGCCCATGGGGGTGAGTGTTACGTCATGGGGGGAAACCTCACTAAACAGGTCATAGCCAAATTGACGGGGTGTGTCTGTAGTCCTTCCGGCATATATTTTTTCCAATGCGGAGAGAGGCGCTTCTTTTGTTGTGATGCCTGTTGTGCCACCTGTTTTATCATCAGGCTGCTGCTCTTTCCTGTGCGTGCCATCATCCACATAGCGCCAGGAATTTGTGTTATCGCTCTGGGTTTGTAATTGCTGGTGCATATTTCCAGCCGGTGAGGGAGGGTGCTCTTGCGCACGAGCCTGCAATGTATAAGTAAGGCTTGTGCATCCGGCAAATATAAGGAAAAGAAAAAGAGCAAAACAAAAACGTAAATTAGAAGCCATGGCATCTTTCGGGCGAAAAAGGACAAGTAAAATCACACATATACGGTAATCAAATACGCATATGGGTTGAATATTACATCCTTTTGTGTGTTTTGTGAATGCTTTAATAGATACTGACTCTGGGTTCGCAGCCTATGGCTCTAAGCGCATTTTCCAGCAATTCTTAGGAAACAACCTCTTTGAGATCGGGGGCAGAGTCGTTGGTGGTTTGGGTTTGTTCTTTACGAGCTTTTTCGACAACATTATAGGCTACCGTCGTGATGTAGCTGTTTATGATTTTGAAATCACGGATAATGTCAATGTGCAGTGTGCTGGTCATCTGCGATTCGGGAATACATTTGCGCAAACGCTGGAAGTGGCGTTTTTGACTTTCTTCAGCAGCGGCACGTATGAGCGCTTTATCCTCGATTAGCTGTGACGCCAGCTTTGGATCTTCGGCCATAAAAACAGCCTGCGCAATCTTCATGTTTTCAAGAACGCTTTCATGAAAGGTCACAATCTCGTTAAAACCAGCTTCGGAGAATTTGTGCTTACCCTCAATCTTGGAAAGAACAATGCCGGAAAGGCTGTTTTCGATGATATCACCAATATGTTCAAGATTGGTCGAAAAGCCGAGAATCTGGATAAAGCGATCTGATTCCAAAGGATCAAGCGATTCTTCGGTGACACGCGCCAGATAGAATTTTGTCTGGTTATGCAAGGTGTCAATTTTGTCGTCGTTTTTTTGAATTTCTTTTATAAGCTCAATATTTTCTTCTTTAAGAGCGCGCATGCAATCAATAAACATGGTCTCAACGAATTTGGCCGTTCGCAAAGTTTCACGGGCGGCGCAGGCCAAGGCTAGCGTGGGAGTGCTAAGGGCGCTTTCATCCAGATACAAAGGAATGATTCCATCATTAATCTGACTGGGTTTGTTGGGGAATATCTTGCGGCACAGGGCGGCAATGGAAACAACAAACGGCAAGAAGATGATGGCTAAAGCTATATTAAAGAGTGTGTGAAAGTGGATGATCTCACGCCCCGCAGTGATGTTTAAATCCAGACCCTTATATAATGAGGGGAATATATCCAAAAAAGGAAAGGCTATAAGCACCATGGTTGCCCGCATCATAAGGTTACCGGCAGTAATGCGTCTTGTGCGTGAATCCATGTTATAGGTCATGACAAAAGGAGCAATGGCCGCGCCAAGATTTGCGCCTAATACAAGCAGCAATCCCAGCTTTAATGTAATCAGGCCGCCGGAGGCGAAAGACGCTATGATAAGGACAGATGCAATAGAAGAGTGAAGCAGCCACGTCATAAGCGCGGTTACAGTGATGGCCAGAATTGGCTCATTTTCCAGTGATCGCAGAATTATTGGCAAAATCTCGGATTGACCGAGCGGGGCGGCGCTTTCTTTAATAAGAGCAAGAGCAAGAAGGACCAGCCCCAATCCTATCAAAGCCCGAGCAATGTGCTGGATCTTGCCTTTGTGC
>JAGYOK010000023.1 GCA_018399685.1 Alphaproteobacteria bacterium
AATGTGCCCCACAATTGCAGCGAGCACAAACCAAAGTAACAATATTTCATTGTTGCCGCGAATTATATCATGACCCGCCGTTCTTTTTTGGAAAAAGTTGTGTATAGACCTATGAATAACGGGGATTGTTATGCTAAATCCCCAACTCCCGCTCCTCAAGCGCCTTAATCTCATCGCATTACAAATAACGTCCCTCTCCCCTCGGGGGAGAGGGATGGGGTGAGGGGGGATAATACTCTGTATGCCACCCCCACCTAACCTCCCCCTCAAGGGGGAGGGATTTAAGGGAGATTCCCCTCGAACCTCAAGGGGGAGTGAGCGTGCGAACGAAAATTTGTTCGCGTTGAACAAACAGCAGCTATAACAATTCTTTAATTTGCTTAAACACCTCTTCAAACATCTGTGTAGTCAAACGCCCGGTATTCGTATTGTAGCGCGAGCAGTGATAGCAATCCACGAGCAATAACCCATCGCCGATGTCATGCGCTTTACCGTGGGTAAATTTAAAAGCCGATTGTTTGTTTCCCGTGGCCTTTATAACGGCGTTATGCGAGACCAGCCCCAAGCTCATAATTACTTTCAAAGAGCGCCCGCGCATATCTTCGATTTCTTTTTTCAGGAAAGCGTTGCAAGTATTTATCTCTGCGCCGGTTGGCTTGTTCTCCGGCGGCACGCATTTCACAGCATTTGTAATGCGCGCATTTATCATCTCCAGCCCGTCATCTTTACGCTCTTTGTATTCACCTTTGGCAAAGCCAAATTTTAGTAAAGTCTCATATAACAGCACTCCGGCGTAATCGCCTGTAAAGGGGCGGCCTGAAAAGTTAGCTCCCCGCAAGCCGGGGGCAAGGCCGACAATAAGAAGCGGCGCGTCCCTAGACCCAAAAGAAGGAACCGGGGCATTGTACTTGTCTGGAAACTTAACGCGATTCTCGTCAATAAATGATTTTAAACGCGGGCAAAGACAACAATCTTTATCGGGGAGTAATTCAAACATGCCCACCATAATGGGCAGGAAAGCCTTTTCGTCAAGCAGGTTTTGTAATTACATCTTGCATTTCTTTGTATCAGGCTTTATAAACTCGGTGATTATACCCTCGGATTTAAAGAAAACAGGAATTTTTGATCAATGGCACGTGTTACCGTAGAAGATTGTATTGATAAAATTGATAGCCGCTTTGAGCTTGTTATGCTCGCATCCCAGCGCGCACGCAAAATCGGCACAGGCGCGCCTCTGACCGTTGAAAAAGACAATGATAAAAAGACAGTTATCTCCTTGCGCGAAATCGCAGAAGAAACAATCAGCCTGACCGAGCTTAAAGAAGATATGATTCAAAGCTATCAGCGCTACTTGCCTCAGGATCCCGAAGAAGAGATCATTGACTTTATGGATGGTGAGAAAGAATGGGGCGAAATGGCAGATTCTAAAGCTTCCGGCATGTATGCGGATGAAGAAGTTACGGCTGACACCGAGGATGATGATGACAGCGAAGAAGATGATGATGACGACAAAGACCCGACGCTGGGCGATATCGCTGGCGTTTAATTTAAAAGGTTAAATAATTAAGTTATAAGGCCAGAATTATCTGGCCTTTAGTTTAAGCAAAGGGGAAACCCCAAAAGTTTGCAATAAATATAATTAATTGCTAAACTTAAACGATAAAAAAACAATACCTTTTCAGGAGATAAAAATATGGGTGTGGCTAAAGTGGGAACAGGAGTTACAGTCGGCGGCGTAGGAGCTGCTGGCATGGTAGGAACTACTGTGGCAGCTTTTGAAGCGGCTGCGGCTGGTGCCTTGACACTTTCCGGTGCCGGTGCGTTGGCTGTGCCTGCGGCACTTTCCGCTACATTGTTGTATGGTGGATATAGAATTCTGGATAATGACTAGAAGATCATTATAGATAAGAGAAAATATTTTTTAATAAGCCGGTAAATTTTCCGGCCTTTTTCATTTTTGCTTAAACATTTCATATTTATATTGGTGTGTCAGGGCATGGGAGAATCTTAAGTTTTCCCAAGGCCAAAATCATGATAGCTTTATAAATTCTGACCTTAATATAAATATAAGAAAAACAATTCTCTTAAGTAAAACAAAAAATGATTCACCTTGAAAAACTAAAACAAGCGATTGCCGAATACGATCCGGAATTTGATCGGGAGCTGATCGAAAAAGCTTTCCTTTATGCAAAGGAGAAGCATGACGGGCAATTCCGTTCTTCGGGCGAGCCATACTACACCCACCCTGTCGAAGTTGCAGGCATACTGGCAGAAATGAAAATGGGCGCAACGACGATTGCCACAGCCATTTTGCATGATACGGTCGAAGACACTACCGCTACTATTGAGGATATAGAAAAGAAATTCAACAAAACGATTGCCGATCTGGTTAACGGGGTTAGCAAGCTGACAAGGATTGAAAGCCAGACACTTGAAGGCAAACAGGCCGAAAACTTCCGCAAGCTTCTTTTGGCCATGTCCGAAGATATCCGCGTGCTTTTGGTAAAGCTGGCCGACCGCTTGCATAATATGCGCACAATTAGCGGCATAAAAAGGGATGACAAACGAAGACGCATAGCTCTGGAAACGCTGGAAATATACGCGCCTCTGGCCGAGCGCATAGGCATACACCGTATTAAAGAAGAGCTTGAAGATCTGTGTTTTGAGCAAATCAACCCCGAAGCGCGGGAAAGCATCACGAACCGTCTGGCGTATTTACGTGAGGAGGGACACGGCGTCGTTGATGGCATTATTGACGAGCTCCAGAATCTCATGGCCAAGGCAGGCATTAACGCCGAGATTACAGGACGTGAAAAACCCCGCTATTCCATCTGGAAAAAGATGCAGCGCAAGAAAGTCACCTTTGAGCAGCTTTCAGACATTATGGCGTTTCGCATCATTGTCGATACTACAGAGGAATGTTATCTCGTTTTAGGGACGATCCACGGAAAGTACCATAGCGTCCCCGGGCGCTTTAAGGACTATATTTCTACGCCAAAGCCTAACGGTTACCGCTCGATCCATACCACGATTATGGGCCCCCGCCGTCAGCGCATCGAGGTGCAGATAAGAACGCAGCAAATGCACGCCGAGGCAGAGCTTGGAGTTGCCGCGCACTGGGCTTATAAAGGTGATGCCAGTCCAAAACAGCGTGATGTCACAAAGTATCGCTGGCTGCGCGAATTGCTTGATATTCTGGAACAGGAGCAAAAGCCCGAAGATTTCTGGGAAAACACCAAGCTGGAGCTTTTTCAGGATCAGGTCTTTGTCTTTACACCAAGAGGGGATCTGATCGAGCTGCCTAATGGCGCCACACCGATCGATTTTGCTTACGCCATTCACTCGGATATCGGAGATCGCTGCGTCGGCGCGAAAATTAATGGCCGCATTGCCCCGCTGAACTCCCGCCTTGTGAACGGCGATCAGGTCGATGTTATTACAGCTAAAACGCAAAAGCCCTCACCAACGTGGGAGCGCTTTGTCGTCACAGGAAAAGCAAGATCTCATATCCGCAAATATGTCCGTAACCAGCAACGTGACGAGTTTATTACGCTGGGCAAAGCCATGATCCAGAAAGTCTTCCGTCAGGAAGGCTATGAGTTTACCGAAAAAGCTCTGGCAGCGGCGCAGGAACATTACCGTATTGATGATGTGGATGATATCTACGCCAATATTGGCGCTGGAGTTTTCGTTACACGCGATGTTTTCAAGATCATTTTCCCCGGACATCAAACCGAAATGGCAAAGCGTCCGTCCGAGCAGATGGATAAGATCACAAAGCTTATCCGACCGGATGACAGCGGCCCTATGCCCATCAAAGGACTTATCCCCGGAATGGCGATGCATTTTGCCCGCTGTTGTCACCCGTTGCCGGGCGATAGAATTGTCGGCATCGTGACCACCGGAAAAGGCGTGACCATTCATACGATTGATTGCGATACGCTCGAGAACTTTGCCGATACGCCGGAGCGCTGGCTTGATGTTTCGTGGGGTGATAAAGGCGAAAAACCGGAAGTGCAGGTTGGCCGCTTGAACATGACTATCGCCAACGAACCAAATGCGCTGGGAACTGTCACAACAGTAATCGGACGCAACGGTGGAAATATCACAAACCTTAAAATCATCAATCGCTCAATTGATTTTTGGGATATGATTATGGATATCGGGGTTAAGGATACCAAGCATCTGAATAATATAATCGCCGCCCTGCGCGCCACGCCGTGCATAGTTTCAGTCGAACGTTCCAAAGGAGGGTAACGGCTACTAAATCTCTAAGGAACCAGCGGAGCCTGCACCAGCCCTTCAAAAGCAAAGTCCATTTTATCGCGGCCTTTAAGCTCGTATAGCTCAATAACACAGGCGCCGAGCACAACCTCGCCACCAAGCTTTTTAACCAGATCAGCGCTCGCTTTCATGGTTCCGCCAGTCGCCATAAGGTCATCAAGAATAGCAACTTTCATCCACGGCTTGATCAGACCTTTTTGCAGCTCGATAGCATCGGTCCCGTATTCTAGCTCGTATTCCTGCTTTACCACCTCGCCGGGCAGCTTGCCGGGCTTGCGGATCATTCCAAAAGGAAGGCCTAACTTTAACGCAACGGGCACTCCGGTTACAAATCCGCGGGATTCCGCTCCAAGGACAATTTGCGCGCCGTTGTCACGGACAAGCTCGCACAATCGGTCGTTTATTTTGTTCCATACATTCGGTCTGGCAAGAGCAGATTGAATATCATAAAAGTTAATTCCAGGCTTGGGGAAGTCAGGATATACATTGAAATAAGGTAGCAACTCGTTCATCAAAAACCTTCCTGTTGTATTGTGCTTAAAAGTCCAGATTTTTCTTTCAACCATTCTTTATCTTTGTATACTCTATAATTTAAGAGAATGGTCAATCGAAAAGTAAGTTTATATCAGGGTTAGAGTCTATAAAAATGTTCAAAAGGCGCAAACCCTTAACATTCATTCAGTCGGTAGGCGAAGCTTTTTGGCCCTCAATGGGCTGGAAGCGCGCATTTATTTATGCCAGACACAGATTGTTGAGAATAGCAGACACAACCCACAGCCTTGCTTTAGGGCTGGCTATCGGTATGGGAGTATCCTTTTCCCCAATTCTAGGAACACACTTTATTCAAGCCGCTATTCTGGCCTACATTATGCGCGGGAATATTTTCACGGCGATGATGGGTACGTTTTTCGGCAACCCATGGACATTTCCTTTTATCTGGTGGTCGGGCTTTTCGCTTGGCAGGTTCCTGTTTAGCTTGCTAGGAATTAGCGGAGCAGGGGATATCCCGAATAACGCAAGTTTTTCCGCCATGTGGGATGTTGCAAAATCTCATCCTATGGAACTGTTTTTGCCATGGATGCTTGGTGGATATATTATATTATTTTTGGTTATTCCACCGGCTTATTTTGTAAATTTTCAACTGGTTCGTGCAGCAAAAAAAGCCAAGGCAAAAGCAAAAGAATTGCGTCAGGAAAAGCGCAGACAGGAAAAGTTAAACGCCGCAGGGCAGGAGATTCAGTAATGATAATCGGCATTGGCAATGATCTGGTAGATATCCGGCGCATCGAAAAGCTTTTGGAAGAAACAGGTGAGAGCTTTGTTAAGCGGTGCTTTACTGAAGAAGAAAGCGCCAAAGCAAAAAAACATAATACCAAAAAAGGAAAAAGCGGGACGTACGCAAAACGCTATGCCGCCAAGGAAGCTTGCGCCAAAGCTTTGGGGTCGGGCTTTGCCGGAGGGGTAGAGATGCGCGATATTGGCGTACGCACAGATAAAAATGGCCGCCCTTTTTTAGAGCTTGAGGGGGGAGCGCTAAAACGGCTTGAGGCTATAACCCCGCAAGATAAGATAGCCCAGATGCATTTATCGTTAAGCGATGAATATCCGTATGCTCAGGCTTTCGTGGTGATTGAAGCCATATAAGCTTATTTTATTTGTAAGCTTTAATCTTTGCTGGTATTGTCCGGCGATTTCTTGTAAACCCATTGATATGTTTGATAAAGCAGAAAATATGACCCACAGCGACAACCAAGGCGATGACATAGAGAAAAAACCGGTATTGCTTGAAAAGCATGAAATCGGTGAATTCGCCAAGACTGCACTGGTTGCTGTAGTAATTGCCCTGATTATTCGTTCGGTTTTTTTCGAGCCTTTTAATATTCCTTCCGGCTCAATGAAGCCGACTCTTCTGGTGGGTGACTATCTGTTCGTTAATAAGCCCGCCTATGGCTATAGCCGCTATTCCTTCCCTTTTGCGATTGCCCCGATTGAAGGGCGGGTTTTTGCCAAAGAGCCAAAGCGCGGCGATGTGGTCGTTTTTGCCCTACCGGGTAATGAAAGCATTGATTATATCAAACGTGTGGTCGGACTGCCCGGCGATGAAATTCAGGTTATGCGCGGGCGCTTGTTCATTAACGATGAAATTGTTCCAAGAGAGCTTATCGAAACAAAAGAAATTATCAAAGACAGCGGCGAAAAAAATGTTGTAAGCGAGTATATAGAAACTCTGCCCGGAGACATTAAACACCACATATATGAAGAGACAGATAACGAGCGGCTGGACAATACGCCAATATTTACAGTGCCTGACGGACATTATTTCGTAATGGGTGATAATCGCGATAACTCTCAAGATAGCAGGGTTCCTGACCATGTAGGGCCGGTGCCTTTTGAAAATATTATCGGGAGAGCCGATTTTCTGTTCTTCTCGACCAATGGTTATGCACGCTTGTTCGAGTTTTGGAAATGGCCGTGGAGCATTCGCTATAAACGCTTGTTTATGGATATAGACCCTTTGCGTCCTAAAGAATAGCAAACAGGGGAGCGAGAACAAAGACGATGAGCTTTGAGCCTAAACCAATAGAAGAATTGCAGGAAAAAATCGGGTACGTTTTTAAAAACCCCGATTTGTTACGCACGGCGCTTACTCACTCAAGTACAGGCGGGCAGGAAAACTATGAGCGTCTTGAGTTTCTGGGCGATCGTGTCCTTGGGCTGGTTATCGCAACTTTGCTGTTCAAGCGATTTCCCGAAGAACGGGAAGGCGATCTGGCAAAGCGTCTGGCTTCTCTGGTTCAAGGAGAAACGCTGGCCGAGCTTTCAGCGAGCCTGTCTCTGGGTGATTACATTTTTTTCTCTGGCGCAGAGGCCGCGGCTGGCGGAGCAAAAAACGATCATATTCTCGCCGATGTATTCGAAGCCTTAATAGGCGCGTTATACCTTGATGGGAGCTATGAACACTGCGCCCGCCTTATAGAAGCTCATTGGCAGGAAGTGCTTTACACAATGCGCTGCCCGCCTCGACATCCTAAAACTATGGTTCAGGAATGGGCACAAGGCAAAGGGTTGCCGCTCCCGATTTATGAGATTGTTTCTCAAAGCGGGCCGGATCATGCTCCCGAATTTGAAGTATGTTTAAGCGTAATGGGGCATCCGCCGATTATCGTAAGCGGGCGATCCCGCGCCGATGCTGAGAAAAAAGCCGCCAGCGAATTTGTAGAAGGTATACCGGAAGATGAGCGATAAAATCATGCCTGATAAAAACCCCCAACGTTGTGGCTTTGTAAGCGTTATAGGTCTTCCCAATGCCGGTAAATCAACGCTTGTAAATACGCTCGTTGGCTCCAAAGTATCGATTGTTTCGCGTAAAGTGCAAACCACGCGAAGCCGCATTCTTGGCATTTCTATCCATGAAAACTCCCAGATTGTGCTTATTGATACGCCCGGTATCTTCAATCCGAAAAAGACGCTGGAAAGGGCGATGGTTAATGCCGCTATCTCCAGCTTTGAAGATGCCGATTACATCATCCATATTGTCGATGCCGCGGCTAAAAAATCCATGGACAATAACGCCGCTCTTAATAAAGCTTTGACGGAGCGCGGGGCAGGGAATGTTATCCTTGTCCTTAACAAGGTTGATAGAATTGACAAAATAAAGTTGCTTGCCCTGACGCAGGAAATGAATGATGCATACCCGTACAAGGCAACCTTTATGGTTAGCGCGCTACAAGGCAAAGGGGTAGACGATCTTTTAGCCTATCTGGCCGGTATTGTGCCCGAAGGAATCTGGATGTATTCCGAAGACCAGATTACCGATATGCCAATGCGCTTGATGGCAGCAGAAATCACGCGGGAAAAAATATTCGATCTTGTCCATCAGGAAATTCCCTATTCCGTCTTTGTAAAAACCGAAGAGTGGGAAAATTTTGACAATGGAAGCGTAAAGATATCACAGCTTATATACGTACAAAAGGAAAGCCAGAAAGGTATTTTGCTGGGTAAAAAGGGCGCCAAGATTAAGGCCGTCGGGCTTGCCGCCCGCGAAGAGCTGGAAAAAATCATGGGGGTGAGAGTGCATCTGAAAACCTTCGTGCGTGTGCAGGAAAACTGGGCCGAGCAGGCAGAAAATTATGAGATATTCGGCCTCGATTTGCCGGTGCAATAGCCACCTTTGTTTGCGGTGAGAGGGATTCTCTTTTTAAAGAATCCGTCGGGCATACTTGCTTATTTCTATAATGTCAAACATAAATGGGCGCCGAAGAGCTTATCAAAAGCACATAGTGTGGATAAAGAAATTTTTTTATTTTTATCCCTAGCCACTTTCTCCGGTTCCTGATACATTAGATCTATACTAAAAAAAGACAAAAAATACGTTATAAATCAACACCTTGAGTTGATTTTGGCTTGTGTGTATATAAAAGGCTGGAGGAATTAATGAGTTGGACTGAAGAGCGTGTGTCATTGTTAAAAAGACTTTGGGGGGAAGGTCATACAGCTGCGGAAATTGCCAAGCAGCTTGGGGGAGTGACACGCAATGCCGTAATTGGTAAAGCTCATCGTTTAAAATTGTCCAACAGAGTTTCTCCTATCCAGCAAAACAAAAAGCCCGCCAATAAGAATGTAGAACAAAAAACGGCCAGAAAAACCATGGCTGTGGTTTCTACATCAAGCCACAGTGTAAACCCCTCTGCCGCTTCGGTGAAAAGCGTTCAGGAAGTGCACTCCAGCAGTAGTGGTGAACTTTATAGCTTGATGGATCTCAAGCCTCGTATGTGTCGCTGGCCTTGCGGAGACCCGAAACAAGCTGATTTCGGTTTTTGTGGAGATAACGCTATGCCGGGGCTTCCATACTGTGAGAAGCACGCCAGAATGGCCTATCAGGCTTCTACACGAAATCGTATCTTTAGCGCCGGTAAAGAGGTTAAAGCACAGCTTGCCGAGACGGAGCAAAAGAAGAAAGCCGCTTCATAGATATCAGTCGTCCTTATAGGTTCCGATCCTGTAATAAGAAACTCTGCAATAAGAACACAGGGCGGCTTTTTATGCGTCTGTTTTAAAAATCTATGGACATGTACCTTCCACACACTGGCACGAGCCACCCGAGCATGTGCATTCAACCTGATTGCACGGACAAGGATCGGTGTCGCATTGTTTCTCACATGTGGCGCCATCGGCCAGACAGCAATAGATATTCCCCAGATTAGAGAAGCCCTGCATATAAGATGGGTACCCGCCAATATCCTGACAGGTCTTGGCAGGGATAGTCCAATCAGGTTTCCGGCAGACAATCTTATTTCTTCCAACAGCATAGGCAACCTCATCAGCCGCACAGCGGGCATCAGATCCTATATCTGCGGCAAGAAATCTGGGGTTAAGACATTCTCCCCCGCATGTGGGATCAGCATCCATATCACAACTCGGAAATTTTCCGGGATCGCAATAAGCAGGAGCAATGAGACTGCGCTCGGCAGAAATGTCGCCTATAACATGCAGCTTTGAAGTTGGTTGGGATGTGCCAACGCCAACATTACCAAGGTTGGTGTTATATATATAAGACTGTCCCGGCGGGCTGCTGATAGAGTTTTTCCAAAGCGAAGATATACCTCTTCCCTTGTAATAGAGATAATCATCATAATATGCGTCATTATCCCCCATAGACAGAAGACCTTTAATAAATATACCGTCGTTATTATCGCAGTTTTCGGTATCAAGCTTGCCATTACCGCTATAAAGTCCGGGGACAGGAGTCGTATCAGGCGGCCCTCCGGTAAAAGACGGGACAAAACAGTTTTTTATCAACTGGCCATTTTGTGAATGTCCGCCAACATTATTAGCTCCAAAAGAGAAAATGACAAACTGCGCTTCTGACGGAGGCTCCATATGGCTGACTAAATTTTCATCGCGGACGTCTATAGCTCCCATCAGTGGATTAAATGGGGTGACAAGGTTATTTGCCGGAAATGTTTCGGTTAGCCGTTCTGTTACGGCATAACCTATTAACGCGCCATAGCCATCGGTTTTGTGAAACCCTCTGATAGGCGTATCGCTAATCCCTTCAAGGATGGTGTTAATCGGAATTACTCCTGTCATCACAACATCATTAGAGCCGTTCAGGTCGGCATCGCGTGTTCCAATAGTCGTACAGGAGATGCCGGTTGGCACCGCTGTGCAGCTATCAGGATCAAACGTGGCATCAAGTATATTGCGGCACTTTGAATCGCCGTAATCGGAATCGCCCGGTGCAGCGGCTGGATTAGCCGGACAAGGATAGACCCCTGTTAATGCGGAATATTCCTCAAGTGCGTTATAGATCATTTCCAGATTGGCAATGGTCTTTTCACGCTTTACCGTCATTGTGTATATGCGCATAAACTGTGCAACGGCCAGCATCGAGATGCTGGTTATAAGCAAAACAAGCGCTAGCTCGATAAGGGTAAAGCCCTTTTGCTCCGATATAATATTTTTTAACACAATCTAATCCTTTATTAGTTTTCCTTAAAAGCCCGTCAAGAACAAAGCTGTGCAGGCAAGGCCTTAATTGCTTTGCTCTCTACAAGGGCATGAAGTCCAGATTTTATACTTGCCGTCTTCCGGGAAATTACAATGTGGTGTGGTTGTATCAGTATTACATGAACAAGGCCTTCCGATCTCATGTTCATGGCCGCCATAACGGACATCTTCAAGTGTGTGGCTTCCGATAGGTGTCTGCCATGTACAGCCATTACAATTATCTTCCTCCAAAATCCAGTTTTCCATGGGTTCCCAACCTCCAAGGCCTCCATTTAAAGTACAGTCCCATTTTCTTTCATACACCCTGCCGGCTCCTCTCATATTAAAAACATCGCACTCCATTTCTTTTATTCCAGTTTTATTTGTGTCACAAGCGCAAGCCTCCGGCCCATGCGTGATCCAGGCGCCATAATAGGCAGGGTCTGGAATAGAGCTTCCGAAGCGGTCAGTTATAGTCGTGCCGGGGCACATCCAGTTTCGGGTCTTAACCAGCTCTATAGCTGTTTCGGCGTGGGGTATCCCATAGATATCTGTCCAGGACCAGCTGTTGGTATTTCCAAAAGGACAAGATGTTCGGTTGATATTATCATTGGCGGTTTTACAAGAGCAGCCGGATGTATCCGAAGCTATAGGATCGGGCAATTCGACAGGTACTTCATTAACGCAAATTCGTTGATATGTCAGGGTAACAGAACCTTCAAGCCCGTTTGTCCCCGTTGTTGGTTTTTCTGTGTTATACCATGAATTACAAGATGTATATTTAGGGAACGGCCCCGGTTGGCATCCACAGAATAAGGGGGTTCGATATACAAGTCGCCGTGAGCTATATGTTCTTGGGCAGGGATATTTATAAACACTGACGCCCCGCGCCCCAGCATTATATCCCGGAGGGCATTCGTCGTATTCGACCCTGTAATATTCATTGCAAGTACAATCACTGGGTATTTCGGCATATTGAGTGCTCGAAACGCTGGCAGGCATGCTATTATAGTAATAGCCTCTCTCTATCCGGCGGTGGAAATTCCACGTACCGTTATTACACCGGTATATATCCTTAACCTGAGTGTCAGGGTCACTTGTATCTGTGCCGCAATCACCAACAGTTTTTGGCTCGGCATTGATCGCGGCAATGAGCGGTGAGAATTCTGTAAAGTCAGACATTGTCGCAGCTTTGGCTGCGAAATATGCTTCATCATAGTCGGGAGCCATTGAGCACTCACCAGAATACCCGGCTCTATATCCACCATTATGTATTTGCGCCATGGTAGCAGTCTTGCCAAGACAAGACAGGGTTTTTTCTTCATCCGGGCACCAATATCCGGGGAATGCCGCGCACTTAACTTTTCCATCAGCGCCAATACCACTCACAAATGTGTGCTTTGGACAGACTGAAAAAATCTCATCCGTACATAAAAGGCCGCTGTTTGATATACCGGCCATGTAAAGCTGCTCGCCGGTTGCGGGATCATAACAGCTCATTCCTTCGCCGGTCGTCTGTGACTCAAAAAGCGTGCCATCATGATTAAGCTCTCCGGCGATTAGCTCCGGCTCAAAACATTCTCCCGAGCTTGCGCCGCCAAGGGGGCAAATCTTTTCTGAAACAAAGTTACTTGAGGCATAGATTGAGCCGGTATTTGATGTAACAGTTCTCACCGTTGTTTGCTTTGAGGAGCTTAAGTCTTCTGACATATTCGCGCCAATAGCCATACTGTCTGTATTTTTTAGATGAATAGCATTGTCATCATCGGCAGATATCTGCCACTCGGATGGGTATACAGATGTAAAGAAAGTAACATGGTCATCAAAAGTTTCTTTGTGGTAGCTGCCTGCCATAAAATCAGAATCTGCATCACAGTTTTCCTGTTCCAGCACTGTACCACTTGTACAAGGAGCGCCGATTGATCCCGAGCGACTATAAGCCCCGGCTCCATTGCTTCCGTGGGAAAGTACAACAAAATGCGCGCTTCCCGCAGGCGATACCAGTGATTCCGCAGGATTCATGCTGTCAAAAACACCAATCCCGCCAGCCGACAGATCAAAACTCGTATTATCGGTTAAAACAAGTGTAACCGCATATGTATAGCGATTCTTGCCTGAATCAATGCTTTGAGTTTCCTGTAGATTAAGCGTTTTATAGGGCAGTGATCCGATAAGAACATTCCTGCCAGAAGCGGCATTTTGATACATACACAAACCATTGGCGCAGGTGCCAACAGCGGGTATCAAGGCCGGATCGACTTCAAAGCCGTAACCTGTATCGCCCGGCGCTGAATTTGTCGCCGAAGGAACAGGGTAACGACCATATATAGAGCGATACAAGCCAATAGAGTTAGAAATTTCTCTAAGGTCGTCTTTAACAGATTCCCAGTCCTTATTAACCCGATACTGGTGATACAAAGCCGCAGCCGGAGTTAGTATTACCCCCAAAATAACCATGACTATGGCAATCTCTATAAGAGTAAAGCCCCGTTGCATAAAATTCACGGCATGTAGTTTTAATAAATTATACATCGTCTTTAAGGTCCTAAGCTTAGTGAAATGCATAGTAAATTCCCGCTCGCATCAATTCCGTTCGCAATTTGTCCGGAAGGGCAGGGAACATTGTTAAATTTGGAAGTGTCAACTTTCAGAGTTTCTCCACCATCAATAGTTCCACCTGTAGCACCAACCCCGCTGCTACAGCCGACAGCAGTGTCGGCAATCCGTTTCACAGCCCGTACAACAGAGGGGTCACTTACATATGCGGTGCTTGAAAAACAATTCATCCTGTTTTCAGCGCCTGTGATAATTTCCGGGTCAAAGCAATCAGCATCATTTTCAGCACATACACTGTCTGACTCAAGATGCCCCCCGTTTGGAGATGCTGAAACATCTGCTCTTACATCGCCATCAACTGTTAACGTCGATCCCATATGGGGGCTGTTAGGCTCTGATGTTCCGATACCAACTTTCGTGGCTTTTGTTAGAACAAAGTCGATATCTGTATAAAGGGGATTGTCTTCATGCTGGAACCATGTATTTGTCTGCATGTATTGCTGCATGCCTGTTATATCATCAAAGAAAGGTTCGGGAGTCGAGCCGTTCAATACCGTTGAATAGGCAGAAACTTTTACCCCGCCGATTCCAAAATCAAGGGCAAAAAAGGTGTCATCAAAGTCACAATTTTCAAACTCGTTTCTTTCAAGATCTGTGCCGCAAGCAACCAACGGAAACCCGTTTTTCGTATAGCCGCCAACGCCGCTTTCTCCGGTTGAAAATATGAAAATGTCATATTGCACGCTGGATAGAGCTGGTGTTCCGCTAGAGTCCATGTATCTTACGCGTACGCTTCCATTATTTGTTGAATATGAAGTAACATCTGTTTGCCGGAAGGTTACTGCGTATATATACTTGTTTTTCCAGAAATCATATGAATCTTCTTGAGGCATTCTCAGGCTGGCAAACGGCACGCCGCCAATAATAACGGCATCTGCGGTATCTGACGTTTTGCATATGCCTCCGCCCGTAGAAAACCATGTGGCGTTGGAGCATAACTCGATACTGGTAAGGTCACAGGTTTTGGCAAAGCCATATCCGGTATCCCCTTCTTTAAGAGACAAATCCGCCGGGCAGGGGTAAGCTCCGTTCCCACTCACATAATATTGATTAATACCATCAATTATTTTTGAAATATTACCGCTGGTTCCCAGAAATGCTTTTTTGGCCATGTTTATTTTATGCATATGCATAAGGGGCAAAACGATAAGGCCAACAATAATAAGTCCGATAGCAGTTTCAAGTAAAGACAGGCCTGCCTGCGCCAAAAAAGAGGAACTTTTCCTCTTAAAGTTGAATAAATAAGACATTTTCCAGCATTCTTGAATTAAAAAAATTACTTAATAAACCGGTTAACCTAAACTTTAGCATAAGTTTAATTAAAATTTTATGAAAGTTTTTTCTATTTTTTTATATTAAAAATATAGGGATTAAAGAGGTTTATAAGAAAAACAAAAAGGAGAAATGAGATTTTATATCACTTTACAATCGCTTGAAAAAGTGTCAAAGCCCCAGCCTCCGCCTTTATTCAAGAAGGATGATTAATATCTAATATTCGTATGAAGTGATGTTCTTAACGTACAACTTCCAGATCGACAGCTTCTCTGCCTTTATCGACGATTTTAAGAGTCACGCGTACACGCTGGCCAGCTTCCAGCTCTTCCAGACCAAGCTTATCCAGCAAGGTTTTGTGAACAAAAACGTCTTTCATACCATCATCGGGGATAATAAAGCCAAAGCCTTTTTCGGGCTTGTACCATTTCACCAGCCCGCCCATGGTTATGGTTCCGGTTTCTTCATCCATTTCAGGGATAGTGCTTAGCGCGCCTTTATCAATAACCTCGATAACTTCCCTGACCTGACGGCCTTTTTCCCCATTGGTGATCTTGCACATTAAGATAGCGCCTTCACCAATAGAGTGCAGTCCGGCTTGTTGTAGTGTTGTGATATGCAAGAAAGCATCATACTTGCCGTCTTCCGGCACCAAAAAGCCAAAGCCCTTGGCACCATTAAACCATTTTAGATGCAGTTTCGCAGTGGAAAGCTCTTCCTGTGGAGGAGCAGCTTCAGTGTTTTGAACATTATTATGTAACATAGAACGCCTTTACTTTTTACTCTAACCAAGTGGTCTAAAGAACTGTTACGCAGGGAAAACTCAAGTTATACACAAGTAAGAACGGAGCGCGGAAGGCTCCAGTTCCAATGATGCCTTATTTTAAAGGGAAAATCCAGAGTGTTTTTGTAGGGTTATTTAACGCATTGTTTTAAAACAATTTATCTATGCTGCACCCGTATGTGCATAACTATTTGATTATATTTGTATGTATAATGCCTAAACCACAGATATTGCCACAGTGAGCCCGCGATATTTTATGCTCTAAGAACACCGCCACATTTATTGGCTACAGCATCAATAACGTTATTCATCAGCGCATCAAGCTGCTCATCGCTTAAAGTCGCATCAACAGGCTCTATCGTTACGCTAAGAGCAACGGACTTATGCCCGCCTTCAATACCTTTGCCCTTATAGATATCAAAGACGCGCGCATCGCTAATAAGTTTTTTATCTCCCGATTTTGCGGCGCGCACCAAATCTTCGGCGCTAACCTCGTCTTTAACAACAAAGGCAAAATCGCGTGTTAATGGCTGGAACGGCGAAAGCGCCAAGAGTGGTCTGGATGTACCTTTGCTGCGAGGCTCCGGTATATTTTCAAGAAAGACCTCGAAACCGGCCATAGGTGTTTTGATGCCCATTTGATCCAAAATAGCCGGATGTATTTCCCCGAATTGCGCAATAACATTTTTCCCAAGACGCAAAACCCCTGAACGGCCCGGATGATAATATTCGGGAGCATCAGTGGAAATCTGGGCTTTTGCGGCAGGCGCACCGCAAGCTTCCAGCACGGCCATGGCATCGGCTTTAACGTCGTAAGCGTCAACAGCGCGCTCCGTAATATCGCTAGCCCAATGGCGCGGAGTCTTGTTATTCGCGCGAACTCCAGCGGCCATATAATCCTGCCCGTCAGCTTTAGCGCTGCGAAATACCGGCCCGACTTCGCACAAGGAAACATCATAAAAACCGCGGTCAGCATTCCTTCCGGCAGCTTCAATCAGATTTGGTAAAATAGAAGGGCGCATCTGATCCAGCTCTGAACTGATCGGATTGCACAATGTAAGCGAAGAGTTATCGTTTGAGCCGAAAGCACTGGCCAGATCTTTATTCATAAACGACCATGTTACGCATTCGCTTAGACCCGAAGCAGCCATGGCAGAACGCGCAGCGCGCGCGCGGCTGAGCTTCACAGTTTCGGCAGAAGAGGTAACCGCTTTTTCCGAACGCACTGATACAGGCTCAATATTTTCAAACCCGTAAATACGTGCGACTTCCTCAGTCAGGTCGGCTTTTCCCTCTATATCGCCGCGCCACGAGGGAGGGGAGATTTTGAGCATGCCGCCATCGGATGAAGATTTTTCTATCGCGAAGCCCAAACGCTCCAATATGGATATTTGCTCTTTTGCAGGAACATCTACGCCGCAAAGTTTCTTTGTATAGGATGGATCAAATTCGATAACGCGCTTCCACTCGGGAATATCGCCCGCCTGCACAATCTCGCTTACTTCCGTTTCATCCGTGCCGCATATTTCAAGAACGAGGCGTGTAGCAACCTCCATCCCCGGCCTAGTGAATTCAGGATCAACCCCGCGCTCAAAGCGGTAACGCGCATCACTGGAAACACCCATATCCCTACCGGCGCGGGCTATACGCATCGGATCAAAATAGGCGGATTCAACAAATACGTTAACAGTATCTTGCTCGCAAGAAGTGCTTACTCCGCCAACCGTACCGGCCAAAGAAATCAGGCCGCTATCATCATAAATACCAATAGCGCCCTCAACCACGTCATAGCTTTTATCATTCAAAGCGTCGATTTCTTCGTCACCCGTTGTTTTGCGCAAAACCATATTGCCCTTTACCTTGTCGGCATCAAATACGTGCAAGGGTCGCGCATATTCCATAGTCATCAGGTTGGTGATGTCTACGAGTGCAGAAATAGGGCGCAGGCCAACATTTTTCAGTAAATTTTGTACCCATGTCGGGGAAGGCCCGTTTTTTACATTTTTAATCAAACGGCCACAAAACATCTTACAGCCATCATCTTCGATAATAACATTAATCGGGCAGGGAAAAGTCCCCTCTACGGGGCTGTCATCAATATCTTTGAGCGTCCCCAAACCAGCCGCCGCCAAATCTCTGGCAATGCCGCGTACACCCGCGCAATCGGCGCGATTAGGCGTAAGGCCAATTTCAATAAGTTTCTCATCAAGGCCGTAAATACTAGCCATCGAGGTGCCGATTTCAAGGCTGTCATCAACTTCGATAATGCCCTGATGCTCATCAGAAAGGCACATCTCGCGCTCGGATACCAGCATGCCATTGCTCTCCACGCCGCGGATTTTGGATTTCTTCAACTCCATATCCAGCCCCGGAATATATGATCCACAAGGAGCAAAAAGCCCCTTCATTCCAGTGCGGGCATTGGGCGCTCCGCATACTACCTGCATTGTGCCGTCTTTGGTCTTAACCTGACAGACTTTGAGCTTATCGGCATCAGGATGCTTTTCCGCACTTTCAACATAGGCAACTTTAAAAGGCTCATAAACCGCGGATAAATCTTCAAACTCTTCCAGCTCCAAACCAATATTGGTGAGCTTATCGCAGATTTCCTGCGTGCTTGCGTTTGTATCAAGGTGCTTTTTGAGCCAGTTAATTGTGAATTTCATGGTTTTTCTTAACTTTTATCATTTAAATTTTTAAAGAGCTATCTAAGCTTAAAACGTACCATTTTCCAAGGGGTTTTTATATAAAGTGCTAAAGTCTCGTAAAGTTTGCGATTTAATGTCGTGGCATGTTAGTATATTGAGGGAACATAAAATAAAAAGTGCTAAACAGGCATTCAAGGGTGAAAGCAATGGCAGTAGAGAATACGGCAACAACAAATACCACAACCGAAACAATGAAAAAAGAAGATGGTATCTCGGCGGGTATGCAATCCCTTCTTAATGGTGATTTCTCCAGCTTGAAAGATATAGGAGATATAGGCGGTAAGTTCGACCCGAAATTACTGATGGATGCCATTTTTGAGTTCATGAAAAAACTGGGTAATGGGGATTTTAAAGGAGCCATTGCTGGCCTTGGGGATCTAGGCAATAAAATGAATGAGGGTGTTGAAGAAAACGAAAAGAAGGCTGATCTCGAAGCAAAAGAAGAACCAGCCCCTGAAGAGCCAGAACCAGAACAACCCGGTCTTATGTTTACCGCGAGTTGGTCACGCCCTCAGACGGAAGAAGGATTACTGTTTGATAAGGAATCGTTCAGCATAACGGGTAAAGATGGCCAGAGCATGAGCGATCATTTTATGTCGGCATCAAACGGAGAAGAGATGCTGGTTTCTATAGAGTTTGATGAGTACACCCAAAAAATGGAAGCAGAGCTTGATGCTATGGAGGCCAAACATAGTCCTGGGGACAATTTTGAACCCAAAGAACCTGAAGTTGCTGATTTAGCCACATTCAAAATATAGGGTCAGAACCCTAGCCAATCGGCAGCACGTAAAACGAAAAATCCAGCTTTACGCCAAAATTCTCATACATCGCCTTGGCCTCGCGGTTGCCAACCTGCGTAAGCCAGTACATCCGTGCCCATTTCTCTCGGGCGCCGATCTTTGTGAGTTCCTCGATCATACGTCTGGCAATGCCTTTACGGCGATGATCCGGATCAACATAAACATCCTGCATATAACAAACCGGTTTGATATGCCCCGTAGTGGGGTGGACAATGTAATGCGTAATTCCGAGCAGCCTGCCCCCCATCTCCGCACATAAACCGTTGACCTGCGTATTGCGGGCATCGCACAGGCGCTTCCACGTCTCGGCGGTCACAGCCTCATCGCGCTGGCCGATATTATTCCCGTCCCAGAGCGGCAGCCACTTGGAATAATCTTCAAATTTAAGAGGGCGTATAATGAGTTTATTCATGGTGGTTACATAACCTTTTTGTCATCCTGAGCGTAAGCGAAGGATCTCGTGGGTAAACATAATCAGAGATTCTTCGCTTACGCTCAGAATGACAATGATTGTCGTCTTTATGCTCTTTTAACACCCGTCGCGTTATTCGGGCGATCCAGCGGGTCA
Source organism: Alphaproteobacteria bacterium (assembly GCA_018399685.1). GTDB lineage: Bacteria > Pseudomonadota > Alphaproteobacteria > Micavibrionales > Micavibrionaceae > UBA1672. The sequence continues at coordinate 19,522 of JAGYOK010000023.1, forward strand.
AACCCGTAATGGGCCAGCCAGCGCACATCGCTTTCAAAGAACGTACGTAAGTCTGGAATACCGTATTTGAGCATCGCCATGCGCTCAATCCCCATACCAAAGGCAAAGCCCTGATACTCATCCGGATCAAGCCCGCAATTCTTCAGCACATTGGGGTGCACCATGCCGCAGCCGAGAATCTCCAGCCAGTCATCAACCGAGCCGTCCTTATTCGCGCCGAGCTTCAGACCGCCGCCCTTGCGCGAGCAGGCAATATCCATTTCCGCGCCCGGCTCCACAAACGGGAAGAAAGAGGGGCGGAACTGCACTGTCAGGTCGTCCAGCTCAAAAAACGCCCGCACGAAGTCCTGCAAACAGCCCTTTAAGTGCCCCATATGGGTGGTCTTATCAATCATAAGCCCTTCCATCTGGTGGAACATCGGCGTGTGGGTCATGTCATAGTCGGAGCGGTACGTACGCCCGAAACACACGATTTTGTGGGGCGGCTGGTTATTCTGCATATGGCGGATCTGCACAGAAGACGTATGTGTACGCAAAAGCTTCTTGACGTGCTCGCCTTTCTCGCTCGGATCGTCGGGCAGGAAGAACGTATCCTGCATCTCGCGCGCCGGGTGGCCGGGCGGGAAATTCAGCGCCGTAAAGTTATAAAAGTCATCTTCAATATCCGGGCCTTCCGCCACGCTAAAGCCCATATCCGCAAAGATAGCGGTCAGCTCTTCAATGGTCTGGGAAATCGGATGGATATACCCCTTCTCGCGCGGACGCGCATCAAGCGTCATATCCAGCTTCTCGGTGACAAGGCGGGCATCCAGCTCCTGCTTTTTCAGGGCAATTTCCTGTTTCTTGATCAGGGCGGCGACCTCGTCCTTAAGCGCGTTCAAGGCTTGGCCTTTTTCTTTGCGCTCATCCTCGCTCATCTTCCCCAAAGTCTTCATCACCGCAGTAATGCGCCCTTTTTTACCAAGAGCACTTACCCGTACATCATCCAGCGCTTTAAGGTCGTTTGCGTTCCTTATCTCGCCGGAAATCTCATTTTTAAGTGTATCTATATCATTCATCATAACAAAGTGATGTAGCACGATAGCTGCACCAAAATAAAGAGATTTCTTCTTCTCTTTTAGCGTTTCACCTTCTATATTCAAGGCAAATAAAAATCAAAAGGGAAAGATATATGACGACGATCGGCACACCATTTTCACCAACTGCAACGAAAGTCCTGCTTTGTGGGTCAGGAGAGCTGGGCAAGGAAGTCACAATAGAGCTACAGCGTCTGGGCGTAGAAGTCATAGCATTAGACAGATACGAAAACGCCCCGGCTATGCAAGTGGCTGATCGTTCCTATACGCTCTCCATGCTTGATGGCGATGCCTTGCGTGCGGTTATTGAAAAAGAAAAGCCGGATTTCATCGTGCCAGAGATCGAAGCTATCGCCACGGATACTTTGTTAGAGCTGGAAGAGGAGGGTTTTCACGTTGTCCCGACAGCCAGAGCAGCAAAGCTGACTATGAACCGCGAGGGCATACGCCGTTTAGCCGCCGAAGAGCTTTCTATTCCCACCTCGCCCTATAAATTCTGTGATACTTACGAGGAGTTCGTGGCAGCTACCAAAGAGATAGGCTTTCCTTGCGTGACCAAGCCGATTATGAGCTCATCAGGTAAAGGGCAAAGCGTTCTTAAATCTGCCGATGATATTGACAGCTCATGGAAATATGCACAGGAAGGCGGACGCAGCGGTGCTGGGCGCGTTATTGTCGAAGGCTTTATTGATTTCGATTATGAGATAACCCTGCTCACTGTACGCCATATTGAAGGTACAAGCTTTTGTCTACCTATAGGTCACCGTCAGGAAGACGGAGACTATCAAGAATCTTGGCAGCCGCAAGGCATGAGCGAAGTTGCTCTGGCCAAAGCACAAGACGTTGCCAAGAAAGTGACCGATGCTCTGGGCGGGCGCGGGATATTTGGTGTAGAGCTGTTTATCAAAGGCGATAATGTCTTCTTTAGCGAAGTTTCCCCAAGGCCTCATGATACCGGTATGGTCACGATGATTTCACAAGATCTCTCGCAATTTGCCCTCCATGCCCGCGCGTTCTTGGGACTCCCTATTCCAAATATTCATTTTCATGGGCCATCAGCTTCGGCAGTTATTCTTGTGGAAGGCGATTCCATTAAAACAAGCTTCGGCAATTTAAACGAAGCTCTAGCCCAGCCAGATACACAACTGCGCCTCTTTGGTAAACCCATCGTGGCTGGAAAACGCCGCATGGGCGTAGCTTTGGCCAGAGCCGCCAGCACAACTGAAGCAAAGGCAAAAGCCATTGTGGCCGCCTCTAAAGTAAAGGTGGAGTTATAAAACGACGTTTTATATTTTCCATTTATATTTTAAAATATCGATCGCCTGAGGCAGAGCGGTGATAACGTGATCGGGGTTGGTTGCGCGCAGGCGCTCATCAGATATGCACCCCCCTGTAATACCAAAAGAGGTAATACCAAGGCGCTGGGCAATGTCCGGCTCTTCGGTGCTGTCTCCGAATATAACTGTATTGGCGGGATTATAACCACCCTTGCCCATAAAATCCGACAAGCGCTCATACTTGTTCATCTGGTCGAATACTGATGTTCCGTTACAGGTATTGGCCGAAATATACGCAAAGTAATTGCGCAATCCCAGACGCTCCAGATGAGAAGTTAGTTTATTTTCGATATAGTTACTTAGAATAATGCAGGTTGTATCCCGCTTTACAAGCCAGTCCAGAAGCTTTCGGGTTCCTCGCCGTGTTCGCGCTTTTAAGGAAAGAGTGTCATAGTGCTTTTGGAAAATAGCATTGGACTCTTCTTTGGTGGAGGCGACCTTGTCCATGTCACATCCGGCGCGTTCATAAAAATGAACAATCGGGAAGTCAAAAATTTCACGCTGCTTTTTCAGGGAAATAGGGGGCACGCCATAAAAATCAAGACAATGCAGAGTGGCTCTCCAGCCAATCGCCGTATCAGCCAGCAAAGTCCCGTTCCAGTCAAATACTGCAAGTTTTTTGCTATTCATGGATTTATTTTTAACTATTTTAATGGCTCTAGCCCCTAATAAAAAATCAGCCCCCCTTATAACGCAAGGAAGGCTGATTCTCAAATCTTAATCTGTTTATAAGCCTTATGCTGCTTTCTTTAAAGCCGCAGCCGCAGCTTTCGCAATCGCAGTAAATTGCTCAGGCTCGCGGATGGCGATGTCTGAAAGTACTTTGCGGTCAATCTCAATATTTGCCAGCCTCATGCCGTGCATGAACGTGGAATATGTCATGTCATGCAAGCGCGCAGCCGCATTAATGCGCTGAATCCACAATTTGCGGAAATCGCGTTTTTTATTGCGACGGTCACGATAGGCGTATTGACCTGCTTTTTCCACAGCTTGCACAGCGGTGCGGAAACAGTTCTTACGACGGCCATAGTAACCTTTGGCGTTACCGATAACTTTTGTGTGTCTTGCGTGAGCGCGTGGCCCACCTTTTACGCGTGCCATGTCTTATGCCTCCGTCTTAACTGTAGTTTTAGTTTTACGCTTACGGCAATAAGGCAGGAAGTTGCGAAGAACAATACGTTCATCCGACTCACTCATCACAGTCAAGCCGCGGGCTTTACGTTTCATGGATTTGGGCTTGTTCATCATCATGTGGCTTGTGAAAGCTTGTTTGGCCTTCACTTTGCCTTTAGCGGTGATTTTAAAGCGCTTTTTCGCACTGGAGTGCGTTTTCATCTTCGGCATTTCTCTCTCCTTGTTGTTAAGGGTTCTTTTAAGTTTCATGACCGAGGCAGCCGAGTTTTCGCCAGATCACGATTTATACGCTTTAATTATTTTTATAAAGCGAGAGGGTTTATACACTTGGTATTGAATAAAAGTCAAGCAAACTCTTTATATTTAGGTTATGCCTCTAGATACGAAAGAGCTCAATCCTTTTAGAATCTTTTTGTGCGTATTTTTTTACAAAGTTTGTAATATGCTGTAAGCAGGCTTTTTCGTGATTAGGGCTGATAAGTCCATGGCCTCCATCCTCGAATGTTGTGATATCCAGCCTTGGCGCCATTAAATGCGCCCGTGCTTCTTCCAGATGGATCGGAGGAACAACAGTATCCTGCCGTCCGTGCAAAATTAATGTCGGCGTATGAACAGTTTGCAAAGCCGCCCGCAAATCAAGTTCTTTCATAGTTTCAAAGAATTCATCGTTAACACATAATTCATCGCGTATTTCACCTGAACCAATGCTTTTTGCCAGCTCTTCTATATTCAATACCGGCCATAAAAGAATTGTAAAAACAGAGTTTTCAGGAAAATTTATAAATAATAGGGGGGCTCCCAGCCCTTCTGTAACAAAAGCAACATCCTTAAAATCATTTTCCCGCGCCCAGACAAACATGGCATTGAGATCATTGCTTACTTTTTCACAGCATAATTCTTTTTGAGTATGGTTAAGTTTTTGTTGCTCGCTGTAGTCATAGAGCAGGCTGCTTATGCCAAGACTTTCGAGTTTTTTGGCGATATTAGAAAAAAGCACATTTGTGTGCTCATGTGTTTTTTGTAGCCAGTATGGCATGATAACCAGCGGAGTGTTTTTCAAATGCTGCCCTTTAGGAGGGTTACTGTATTGTGCTACAACAGCATCGGAATAATGGGTTTCTATAAGAACATTTCTGCGCATGTTAAATAATAAAGGAGTCCTGTTTTAGAAAGCTTTGTGCATATTAAAAACAAAAACACATACAGCACAAAAATAAATGTGGAATTAGTATGCTATTTTTGAGCTAATATAAAAAGAGGAATCAGCAAAAATAAACTTCGTTAATAGGTCCTGACCCTAAAACAAAAATAACGAATAGAAGATTTACTATTTGTAGCAAGGTCAAAAATAATGCTTATCATAATGCTTCTTACAGAGCGTTTAACAACGAGCCTGAACGCTGTTAAGGCTTGTTTGATGCCAATGCTCGCTGTTTTTTGTGTAGCGGCCCCATATGCGGCTGCGCTGGCGCAGGATGTCCCGCCAGCGGTTCCGGTTAGTGCGGTAAAAACCCAAAGCCTGCCATTACCCGAACCGGTATATGCAAGCCCTGCTGGAGAGCAAAATTATCTCAAAAAGGTTTTAAAGCCGGTAAAACCTAAAGGAAAAGGTTTTCACGTTCTTGAGCTGTTTACAACGCAGGCCTGCCCGTTTAGCCCAAAAGCCGATGCCATGATGGAAAAATATTCCGCGCTTCCCCATGTCATCGCCCTTTCGTGTCATGTTGATTATTTTGATGTAAAGCAAGGATCGTTGTCGCAGCCGCTCTGCTCGTCATGGCAGGCGCGTTATGAGGCCTCTTTAAAGAGAGCTTCGAAATACACACCACAAATGGTGATTAATGGCCGTTTTGATGCGGCGGGCTATTTGCCGGATAAAATAGCCAAAGCCTTTAAGAGCGCCCATGAATATCCGGTTGAGCCTTTGAGCGTTAATTTTTTGGCACTTGTAGGGGATGAGCCACCATCCTATCAGGTCGATCTGCCGGAGCGCAAAGAGGGGCGCTATCACCTCTGGCGCATTGCATATGACCAGCCCCATTATCTTACGGTAAAAGAAGGAACAAACGCTGGCAAAGAGATGGTGTATTATAACGTGGTGTCTCAAGCAGAGTTTCTAGGAAGCTGGGACGGGCACTCAAAAAATATGGTTATTGAATCCGGTATGCCCGAAGGCATAAAAGGATTTGCTTTTTTGGTGCAAGATGTAAAGAGCGGCGCCATTATCATGGCAGGCAAGAATGAATAATCTTATATAAAAAACACAGCGAGACCATCCTTTGAAAAAGGACGGCCTCAACTTTCCGTGTGTGGGGAACTGTATAAAAAGAGCCTTATGTGTGTGCAGACCGGCTCTTAATTAAAATCACGGTGTATGTTCTAGTGTGTGGGGGGAAGAAACATGCTGCCCCGTGATTTAATACAGTTATACATAATACCGAATCGGGTGTCAATAAAAAATACTAAAAAATGCATAAAAAGACCAAAAATATACTTAATGGTTAAATACTCAATGTGCCAAAGCCCAGTTTTTGCCTTTTCCACCTTCTGCAATCAAGGGAACGGATATATCCACGCCATTGATATTAAATGAATTTTCCAAAGTTTCACAAGCAACCACCATGGTTTTTTCTACTTCGGCTTCAGGAACCTCTAAAATCAGCTCATCATGCACTTGCAAAAGCATTTTTGCCGACAGATTAGAATTTTTTAAAGCGGCGGGCATGCGTGCCATGGCAATTTTCATGATATCGGCAGCAGTGCCTTGCAGCGGAGCATTAATCGCTTGCCGCTCGGCAGCGTTAACTCGCGCATGGTTTTTGTCTTTAATCCCCGGAATAAAGCATTTGCGGCCATATAGCGTCACGACAAAACCCCGATCCTTGGCCACTTGCTTGGTTGTTTCCATGTAATCCCGGATTTCATGAAATTGTGAAAGATAGCGGTTTATGAAATTAGCCGCCTCTCCCACCGGACAGCCGAGCTGTTTTGCCAGCCCGAAACCCGATATGCCATAGATAATACCAAAGTTAACGGCCTTGGCCTGACGGCGGATATCCGGGGTTACCTCATCAAAGGGCACACCAAAAACGCGGCTGGCCGTGAGCTTGTGAATATCCACCCCGTCTTTAAATGCTTGTTTAAGAGCGGCCACATCGGCCATTTCCGCAGCCAGCCGCAGCTCGACCTGAGAGTAATCCACACTAATCAGGACGTGCCCTTCTTTGGCAATAAAGGCTTCGCGTATACGTCGGCCTTCCTCGGTGCGTATGGGGATATTCTGCAAGTTAGGATCAGATGAAGACAAGCGCCCCGTACTCGTCCCCGTCATGTGATAAGAGGTGTGCACGCGCCCCGAAAGGGGGTTTATCTGCTGTTGCAGGGCGTCTGTATAAGTAGATTTAAGTTTTGACAAGCTCCGATGCTCCAGAACTTTGGAGACAATCTCGTGCCCCTCAAGGCTCAGCTTTTCCAGTATATCCACACTGGTAGAGTAAACTTTGGTCTTGGTCTTTTTCCCACCTTGTAAGCCCATCTCGTCAAACAGGACTTCACCAACCTGTTTTGGCGAGGCGATATTAAACGGGTGTCCGGCCATCTCGTGAATTTCTTCTTCCAGCGCAGCCAGCTTTTTACCGAATTCCTCGCTCATCTCATGCAAGACCTTGGGGTCAACTTTCACGCCCTCAAGCTCCATGCGAGCGATAACGGGGATCAGCGGGCGCTCGATATCCTCATAAACCCGCAGCATTTTCTCGCCCGCCAGACGGGGCTTGAACACATGATACAGTCGCAAGGTTACGTCCGCATCCTCGGCGGCATAATCAACCGCTTCTTTAATGCCGACTTTATCAAAAGTAACCTGGTACTTGCCCTTACCGGCTACCTCGGAATATTTGATCGGCGTGTGCTCCAGATAAAGCGCAGAAAGATTATCCATGGAGTGGCTATGGCTTGCCCCGTCCAGCACATAACTCATCAGCATCGTATCATCGCTTGGAGTAATCTCGATGCCTTCCTTGGCAAACATCTGCCAGTCATATTTCATGTTATGACCGATCTTCAATACGCCCTTATCCTCGAGCAGAGGCTTTAGCAGCTTGATACAAAGCGCCTTATTCATTTGCGGAATGTCACCTTCATTGGAGGCCGCGCCGAACAGATCGGTTTCCTGCGCATGGGCTAAAGGAATATACGCCGCTTTACCCGGCTCACAAGCCATAGAGATTCCAACCAGACCGGCCTTGGCAGGCGTAAGCCCCGTAGTTTCCGTATCAATCGCCACATGACCGATTTCATAAGCCTTCGCAATCCACTTATTCAGCGTTTTCTCATCATTAATCAGCGTGTATTTATTATCACATATGGGGGGGGATTTCTCCTCCGCTTCCTCGGCAATTTTTTCTACCGGAGGAGGGGCGATACTCACCGGAGTGCCGCCCAATCTCTTAATAATCGAATTAAAAGCATGTTTTTCTAAAAACGCCATAAGCTCCGGCTTGTCTGGATCGTGCGCTTTTAAAGCTTCCAGCGGCAGAGGTACCGGCGCATTTTCATCCAGCTTAACCAGCTTTTTTGAAATGCGGGCATATTCGGCATGTTCGATAAGTTTTTCACGGCGCTTGGGCTGTTTAATCTCGCCCGCCCGCTCCAGTAATTCCTCTAGCGAGCCATATTCATTAATCAGCTCAGCCGCAATTTTAATGCCAATGCCCGGCACGCCCGGCACGTTATCTGTACTGTCTCCGGCCAAAGCCTGTACGTCTACCACCTTATCCGGCGTAACCCCGAATTTTTCAAATACGGCGGCCTCATCCACCCAGCTTCCTTTCATCGGATCGAGCATGCGTACACCGGGGCGAACAAGCTGCATCAGGTCTTTATCCGAAGAGACAACTACCACCTTTTTACCCTCTTTCAGGGCAAGGCGCGTATAAGCCGCGATCAGATCATCCGCCTCATAGCCTTCGACCTCTAAAGCCGGAATATCAAAAGCTCGCGTAGCATCGCGGATAAGCGGGAATTGCGGGATAAGATCTTCGGGCGTTTCATCACGGTTTGCCTTGTACTGCGGGTAAATATCATTGCGGAAATTCACCCGCGCGGCATCAAAAATCACAGCAATATGGGGAGCTTTATAATCACGCAGCATCTTTAAAAGCATATTGGTAAAGCCGTATACCGCGCTCACTTCAACGCCATCAGGGTTGGTCATCCCGCTTTGCCGCGAATAGGCAAAAGCGTAATAGGCGCGGAATATAAATCCCGACCCGTCGATAAGGAAAAGCTCTTTTGAATCATCATCTCGTGTCATGAATCGCCAGAGTAAAGTATGTGATGGTAAAGTCCATAGGAGAGTTAGGGATTGTCCCTAAGTTATAAATAAAAACCTGTTATCCTATGTCCGGTTCCGGCGCAGATGAAACCTGGGCATCTTTTCTATTATGCGGAGCTTTAAGATTTGCAAGCAAACCTGTAACAGGTGTTAAGGCGCATGTTTTTAAATCAACCAGCAGGGATTGGGTATCAACATATAAATGATCCATCTCCAGTATTTGCTGTGCGGTGAAATTGTTTTTTCCGGCAATTTGAGCAAATCCGGTAAGGCCGGGTTTAACCTGATGCCTTTTCTCATCCATGGAAAGGGGAGAGTGTAAAGGAACGGCGCGCGGGCCTACGGAACTCATTTCTCCTTTTAGGATGTTTACAAACTGGGGGATTTCGTCAATGCGGATTTTTCTTATCGCTTTACCAAGGAGCGTTGTTCTTTCATCATCGGGAAGCGGCTTGCCTGACTCATCCACAGTGTCCTTCATGGATTTTATTTTATAGATATTAAACGGCTCTTTATTTAAGCCCAGACGGGTTTGGGTATATATCGGAAATGAACGGTTGGTGATGGCCATAGCAAAACATGCAGCCAAAGCCACTGGCGCTGTCATAACAATTCCTGTAGCTGCAAGGGTAACATCGAAAATGCGTTTTAAGTCCATCTACACAGCTTACACCAAGTTTGTTATAAATACAAAAACCACCAAAAAAGAAGCCCCAGAAAACTTAATAAAACAGGGATTCTTCCAAAAAAGAAGCCCTGGAAACGTATTTCCGAGGGCCTTTGAGTTTGGGGTGATAAGCTGACGAAACTACCAGATAACTTCGTCAGCAGCGGGTTGAACCGTTTTCACCATTCGGGCTTGTTTTTGTTTTTATTAATGCCCGGGCGTAAATCCTGATCGTTTTCATCAAACAACGCTGCAATTAAGCAACGCAATAAGCCTGATGAATTAATTTGAAATTACCCTTGTTTACTTCCCCTATATTTTACTATTTAAGTTCGTAACTTTATTATCTCCAATAGTAACAGCACATACAGGCTTTTGTCAAAAAAATTAACGATATTTTTACAAATTTTTAGACTTGACGCGTCGATTTTAACAATTTCTGATCCCAATTACCCGACTGATCTTAAAGCATAAAAAGCCACAGCCGCAGCATTTGAGACATTCAGGCTTGCAATAGCGCCGCCGGTTGGCAGCCGTGTTAGTACATCACACTTTTCCTTGACCAGCGGTCTGATACCCGTTCCTTCTGAACCCAGCACGACAACTATTTTACTGCCTAGATCTAATAATTCACCTATTTCCGTAGACCCGCGCTCATCCATGCCTAGAGCGGTATATCCGGCTTCCTTCAGGTCTTCAAGAGCACGGCTAAGGTTGGTCGCACAGGCAACAGGAATATGATCGACAGCTCCACACGCGGTCTTGGCCAGCACACCTTCCAAAGCAGGAGCGTGTCTGGTCTGCATAACCAGCCCGTCAAGCCCGAACGCACTGGCAGAGCGCATGATAGCGCCTACATTATGCGGGTCGGTTACCTGATCGAGCAGGGCAATAACGCTGTGCCTATTATCGTGTGTACGGATAACCAGGTCTTGTACGTCCATCTCTTCCAGCGGGTCACAGTTAAGAGCAATACCCTGATGCACAGAATCCCTTTGCATCATTTTTTCAAATTTTGCTTTTTCCAGTATTACAGGCTCCGGCCTTTGTAATCCCAGCTTTTTTGCTTTAAGGATATCATTTTCAAATTGCCGTTGAGCCGCAGGGGTTATATAAAGCGCATGTATAGCTCTGTTCTTGTTTAGCCACGCTTCACGTACAGCATGGAGACCATATATATTCGGTTTGTGTGTGTTATTATTCCGCTGGCCTGCGGCTGGAGTTTTTTGATTTATTACCCTTTTTTGCTGTTCTTTTTTACTTTTTTTCATCTTTTTTGCCTTTTCCAACCGAATAACACCATTGCATACTTGACAAAAAAAGGAAAATACCTTTTCTTCTCTCAAGCGTCTTTTGAAGGCGCGTTTTTAAAACGACCATTTTCTAAAAATAAAGTGGAGGGGTGGTCGAGTGGTTAAAGGCAGCGGATTGTAACTCCGCCCGCGCAAGCGTACGCAGGTTCGAATCCTGCCCCCTCCACCATTTATCCTTTCATTCCTATTCATTATCGGTTATAGTTGTTCACAGAAACAACGGTCAGCAAGGCTTTTCGCTTCGCCTACGGTTTTCTATGTTCATAACTGTTCATTCACAATCAGAACAAAAGGGGGCACAGAAGGGGGCAAAAGTGAAAAGACCAATATGGAGGTGCCCCCTAAATGAAATTAACAGACATAAAATGCAAATCAGCTAAGCCCAGTAACAAATCTGTGAAGATGTCAGATGGTGGGGGCATGTATTTAGAAATCATGCCTAATGGTTCAAAATATTGGCGTTTGAAATATAGGATTAGGGTCAAGGATCAGGAAAAATTAAAAGAAAAACGCCTAGCCCTTGGTGTTTATCCTGAAATTTCATTAAAAGAAGCGAGAGAGCGTAGAGATGAGGCCAAAAGTTTGCTTGAACAAGGTAAAGACCCCTCACTAGAAAAGAAAAAGAAAAAGGCACTATCTCAAGAAAGCAATGTTAATACGTTCGAGGCTGTGGCTCTTGAATGGTACGAAGTTAATAAATCAAAATGGTCAGAGCGTTATGCCGATGGCGTGCTTACACGCCTTGAAACTTATATCTTCCCTGAAATAGGGAGTTATCCCATTACAGAAATAGAGCCGCCACTTCTTTTGCAGACCATAAGAAAGATTGAAAACCGTCCAGCTATTGAAATTGCAAAACGGCAATTACAAAAATGTAGTGAGGTTTTTTGCTATGCCATTGCTTGCGGTAAAGGCATTCGTGATCCTTCATCTGATATAAAAGCGGCATTAAGACCTCAAAAAACATCGCACTACGCGGCGTTAGATGTCAAAGAGCTGCCAGAGTTCCTGCAAGTGCTCGAACGCAATGAGGCGCGCCTATATCGAAATACAATGAATGCGATAAAACTTCTTATGCTTACATTCGTTAGGACGAGTGAGCTTATTAATGCTACTTGGGATGAAATTGATTTTGAGCGTAAGGAGTGGATTATTCCGGCTGAGCGTATGAAGATGGATAAGGAGCACCTTGTACCTCTGTCGCGCCAAGTAATTGAAATCCTCATAGACCAAAAAGAAATAGCAGGGGATTGGCCGCTTGTGTTCCCAAGCTCCGTTAGGCCGAAGCAATCTATCAGCAATAATACTGTATTAGGCGCTATTAAGCGTATGGGCTATCAAGGCCGTATGACAGGACATGGTTTTAGGGCTTTGGCTATGAGCACCATCAAACAAGAACTAGGCTACCGCCACGAGGTTGTTGATCGTCAGCTTGCCCATTCACCACGTAATAAGATTGACGCAGCCTATGATCGCGCCCTGTTCCTTGAAGAGCGGAAGAAAATGATGCAAGAATGGGCTGATTATATTGATGCGCTTGTTTAAGGGCTAAACCTGACAAATGTTCCTTCTCGCTTTCTTATAGTGCATTAGTTATGCTATTTCATGGGCAGACATGAGAGGTGATTGTGCAAGAGAAGATAATACAAGTTCTGAAAAAAAACATTCATAACGGGCGTTTGGATATACCACTGGTAATAGACAAGACGGTGCAAATGCCAGAGCTGATAAAGAAGCAAGAACACGTTAAGGATATGCTAAAGTATTTTGCTGAAGCGATATTACATATGCAAGGTATAAAGATAAACTATTCTTCATATAGCACGGACATGAGAAGTTCTAATATGAAGGGCATAATCCGCAATATACATTATTCTAACTCACATTCGTGGGCCATAATCTATTCGCCAAGAGAGGCGTGGCGTAAAGAAATCACGAAAGCTCTAGAAAAATACAATGTAGAGTATGTTTTTACACTGGATGAGTTAAGAAAGGCATTATCAGCGAACGCCTCTTTACAAAAAACGTCTACTGAAATTAGAGAAATAGAGGCATCTGTAATATCTTTAGATAAGCTATTTGTTTTATCTGTGGAGCTAGAGAACTCTGCTAAATTAATATTAGCTGATTTGAAAAAAAAGCATAATTCATTGAATGAAAATGAACGTGATCTTAATAATAAATTGATTGTGTTTTCCCAAGAGCTTGAGAGTTTTAATTCTAATGCAAACGGCTCTTTATCAACGCAACAGATTATACAACTTAAGAAGTCCATAATTGACTATATAGATAGTTTTAGAGAATTAATCGTTAAAATAGACTCTTGTAGAATGATCCCCGCTGGTTTTGTTTCAATGGTATTTCTGTCCTCAACACTATTGGTTGGTCTTGGCGTTTCTCCTAATCTTGCTTTTGCGGTTTCTAGCACAGCTCTAGGAGGAAAGAGCATCAAGGATTTAATTTGCAAGATCTTAAAATAAGTAACTAGTGGGTTTTATTGAGCCTGTTTAAAAGATTATCAAGAATGAGTTAATTATTAGGGAGGGGATATAAATGACACTTATTGGCATACCTTCCTTTCGTGGAATAAATTCAGAAAAATTCGCTGCAAAAATAGCAAATATTTATTCTGACAAATTTCTGGATAGAATTTTTCAATGTCTGAATGTTGCTGAGAAAAATAAAAGAGAGGAGTTTGCAGTTTTCTTAAAAAAGACGGCAGTAAGTTATCTCAGCGCGAAAGATATGAATGCGGGCCGTATTCAACCACATCAGCAAAAAAAAATATTTGAAAAGTATGCACTAGCCTTAGAACAAACGCGTGAGCTTTATAAGGAAATAATAACGCACAATTCAACAAGCGCTAATTATCATGACGCCCTAAGGGATGAGATAAAGAATACTGAAGTGCAGGGAATAGAAAAAATGTTTGATCCCTACGTTACTGTAGGCGATGGAAAAAATTCGTTGGGCAGCATCGCCACCACATTATTTGATGAATTTTTATTAATGTTGGCAGAAGCAGCAAGGAAAGCCCCTAATTATATAAACGAGAATGATAAAGCAAACATGGATACAGAATATATTTTATGGTGGCTTCATAGAATGGGCATAAACTGGGCTCGTTTTACAAAGGCGCCCTTTGTTCTTGGCGACTGGTATAAGAACGAAGAGTTGGGAATTAAAGAGGATGACAATCCAAATAAGAAGGGACTCTATTTTTCTTCATGCATAGATGTCTTGTATGACTTGCTTAACGCCGTCGATAAAAAAATAACAAGAGCGGATATAGAAACCGCCATGAGAAAATTCAAAAAACTATAGGTATATCAATTACCTGCAAATTAATTGCCGCCCTGTAAAAACTTTTTTGCAGGGCTAAAAACTTGAGCTCAAAAAGTGTGTGTGCGTATTGTGTGTATAGGTTCAAACGAACACAAAAGAATTACAGGAGCGAATAAGATGCAGTTATCTTTATCAATTGAAGAAGCAAAAAAAGCCACGGGCTTTGGACGAACAAAACTCTATGAAGCAATCAATCAAGGTTTGTTGCCTGCCAAGAAATTTGGCAAGCGCACCATTATTCTTAAGAAAGACCTTGAAGAGTTCTTAACGGGCTTAGAGCCCTATCCCCCAAATAACACCAGCTAACAAGTTTTGCCTCTAGCGAGTTGACAGCGCGTTAGGGGATTTTGGGAGCAATCCTAAATGGCAGCCAGCTTAACGGCTGGTTGCCAACAGGATCACTATACTTTTTTTCCTGCTCCCAAAACAAATGCTGTCTCTGCGCGAAGCGCGCGGTGCGTTTCGTGTATCTCAATCCCTATTAGAAAGGAAACATTAATATGTCCAAAATAGGTTATTTAAAACCGTTTTATAACGGCTCAAGAGAAGAACTACATGGGGAGATTAAAACCCTCCAAATGCAGCTCAAAATAAAGCTAATCCCTGATAATTACAAAACCAATGATAATGCGCCTGATTACGCTATTGCGGCAGTCGGATTGTCTGGTTCTGAGATTCAAATCGGGGCGGCTTGGAAGAAAACTAAGCAACAAATTGGCGATGT
>JAGYOK010000024.1 GCA_018399685.1 Alphaproteobacteria bacterium
CTTCAACCGCACCACGGATTTCCTCTTGAACAGTATTAACCTGCTCCCCGATTTCTCCCGTAGCTTTGGATGTTTCATTCGCCAAAGTCTTAACCTCGTTCGCCACAACAGCAAAACCTTTACCGGCCTCCCCGGCTCTCGCCGACTCGATAGTCGCATTCAAAGCCAGAAGGTTGGTCTGCTCGGCGATATCCCTGATAAGACCAACAACATCGCCAATTCTCTCGGACGAAGCCAAAAGCTGTTCAATCTGCGTTGAAGCACGATCAACATCACTTGCCGCCGTTTTACTGGCGCTACTAGTTTTATTCACCTGTTCACTAAGCTCACGAATAGAAGCGCTCATCTCCTCTGAGGCAGAAGCCACAGATTGAATGTTTTTTGCCGTAGACTGTGAAGCTTCCGTCATTTCAGAAGACCTCAACGTCGTTTGTTCAGCAATAGATGTCATGGTCTGCGCAGTCGCGCTCAGCTCAGTTGATGCCGAGGCCAGACCATCAACAAGATCCAGCACACTTTTTTCAAATTCGGATGTAACAACCTCCAGCCCTTTGGCGCGCTCAAGCTGCATTTTTTGTTCAAGCTTCTGCTCTTCCTGCAAGCGGCTGTTTTTGATAAGGCTGTCTTTGAAGAAAAGAACAGCCTTGGCCATAGAGCCGACTTCATCACGCCGCTCGGAATCATCTACGCTCACCTCAATTTTTCCTGAAGAAAGCTCTGACATAACCGCTGTCAGTTTTACAATAGGTCTTGTTATAGCACGCGCAATTATATATCCCATCACCAGAAGGAGAACAATTTGCAATACCATCATGCCCATCACTTTCACAAATCCGCTTGAAAGCGATTCCTTAAGCAATGCAATCGTATCTTTGTTGTATGCGTCCGCTGTTTCTATAAGCTTTGTAATACCTGCCGAAAGATCTTCAATTTTCTCGAACATGCCATTAAGCATAATCAAGGCAGTCTCTACATCTATGGTGACCATACTGGATGCCGATAAAAGAGAGTCTACATAGTCCTTTTGCATACCCACGATCGCATCATAATCCTTCACCGAAACACCGAGCTCCAAAACATCGTTTCGGATATTTTTTAAAGAATCCCCGATTTCATTCGCCAGCCTTGCCGAATCATCCAGCTTACCTTGAACTTTGGAATCTTCGATAAATCCCATTTTCCAGGAAACCGCCTGCAATATTTCCCCTTTGGATTTCAGTAGTTTCGTTTCCTGTATCCTAAGTTGCAGCAATGTCTCTGTTGCTCCATTAGCCTTTTCAAGACTCTCAAGCGTAGATTTATTGGAAATCCCAAAAAAACCCCCAACGCATATAAGCGAAAAAATCGCAAGCAGGGGGATGGTCAGGATTTTCTTGCCAATTTTTAAATTATTAAAAATACTTTTCATTAGGTACACCCATAATCATTCTGATTACTTAAATTCTATTACTTAAAAAGAAAGATTGTCCGGATATCCGGACAATCCCCAATTACAAATTATTCTTCATAGTAAGCGCCAACGCCAAGTATATATCCATCAATATTAACGATGTATGATTTCTTTGGGGCAACCCTTTTTGTTTCCGGGTGCGGCCACTTATATTCAACCCAGCCTTCGCTCTCGACTTCTGTAAAAAGCTTTATCAAAGGTGTACCATCAACATCCTTCATATCTATCATGTTTTTACCAACCAGAGCCGGCTTGATCGGGTGAGCCAAAAATACCCCGTCACCATCAATAACAAAAACATAAAGATCATCAAAAATGAATTCTGATTCAGCTTTGTTAAACTCAGCAGTTGCTGCTTCAGTTCCGTGATCCTGCACGAACTGAGCTGCTTTCTTTGCCATTTCCATTGCCTGCTCTGGCGTAGCCTCGGCATGTACTGCAAATGGTAGTGTTACTACGCCCATAAAAAGAGCGAACATTACAAAAATGTGTTTTATTTTGTTTACTGGAAACATTTTTACTTTCTCCTAAATTAAGAATGACCAAGAAGTGCTTTTTTGACCTTTTGCCCCTTAGTTATAGATCAAATACGAGAACGCACAATACTATCGGGAAAGTACACAAAAGAGCACAATAAAAGGCGCCTACGAATTTGTACCGACACGGCCAAATTTGTAAAAGCTTATTACAACCAGGACACTTTGTCTATACATCCATATCCCATTATTTTTGTTGGCAGGAATAAGAGTACTTAAATAACCACATAATAATAATCAGCACCAAACGACGCCATTACTTCTAAATAAGAAATGGTTCAAGCAAATAACGGCATCCACCGCCACACTACATCATGATCTTCAGTGCAAAATAAGGTACGATACTGAAAAATATTGTCATGGTTTTATAGCGGCCGATCCACTCCATATACATGGCGGGCAAGCGCTCTTTATCCACTCCTAAAAGAGCGTTATGCATCTTCATCACAAAATCTCTCATAAACACGATCATTACAAAGGCCAGCACCAGTAATCCGATATTAAGAACCGCACACCATCCTAGAAACTCTGCAAAATCTTCGATACTAAACATTTATAAACCTCCCTTTTATTATGGCCACGCATTATGACGTTAGCACGAAAAGCAGTATATAATCCTGCCGCCGCCGCGACAAGATGGATTAAAAAATGTAATGAAATAAGAAATAAACGGATAAAACATGGTGCGGCTGAAAGGACTTGAACCTTCACGGGATTGCTCCCACAGCGACCTGAACGCTGCGCGTCTACCAATTTCGCCACAGCCGCATCATCAAAAGTGCATTAAACTACCACCCAAAACGCTGGGCATACAAGAGTAGTAGTGCATAGCTTACAAAGCTAAAACTTTTTTTCACTTTAAACAATTGTTTTTATTATTAAACCATCGCAAAAGTTTTTTAACGACCCAAAGTTTTGGTTAAATTTTCGAGACTTTTTTTCTAGGATCACACCATCTTTTTGATTTTTACAATCCTTTATTGACAACTCGTTGATTATTAATGTAAAAAAACCTTAAACAATTAAAGTTAGGAGCAATTTTTATGGGCGTTATACCTCAGCCAGTGATTGACGACTGGTATTCCCAGTATGCTGACGGCAGTCTACTTTGGACAAAATACCCGGAAATGAAAACTGAAAAATCCGGACTCATATCCAAACTTGTTGAGCTTGACCGTCCGATAGTCCATCAAACCTGCTTCCATACCGCTCAGCCCGTCGAGGAAAGAAAGCCTATTTATGTTGCAACGGCAGGCGCGCCCTTAGCAGGTAAATCCACTGTTATTGAACAGGAAATGGCTGACAACCCTGCACGTTATAGCAACGCTGTAAAAGTAGACCCCGATCGCTGGGGCATGCTGTTCATGGTCAATACGTATCACGGTCATCTGATGGCAGCTTCAACTCTGGCCAATGCGCCTGACTTCCAGAGCGCCCAGGGCAGAGCATATGACATTGCCCGCCCGGCCTCCAACTTCCTGACACTCGAAATCTTTAATGAAGCTGTGGACGGCAGTTACGATATTGCACACGGCACCACACTGACCGGCCCTCATATCAGGAGCCTGCTATCAGGTTTAAAACAACAAGGGTATGAGATTGACCTGCTTTTATGCGGTGCAAACGACGATATGAGAGCAGAGGCACAGCAATATCGCGCAAACGTTCAGGGATATTACCAATCAACCCCGGAAGAAGTAATTAGCAAAGGCATTGCCTTTCCACAAAAAATGAAAGATTACTTCGAACTTGGTGATAATATGGCTATCTTCTGGCGTAAGGGCGTAACGGAAAACGCTGTCAAGGCCGCTGTATATACAAACGGGCAAAAAATCATTCTGGATCAAGACGCCTACGATAGTTTTGTAAACAAGTACGAAGCAGACCGGAAATCTCTTGCCACTCCCGAAAGCGACGAACCCTTGGCTCTCCCCTCCTTTACTGAAGTTGAGCAATTATATCTACCAAGATTTGCGAGGGATGTTACCCCTAAAGAGGGTGCAGATGAAAACGATTTTGCCCCTGCTCCATAGAACTGGCTACATTAACTTAAGATCATATTTGTAATTTTGCCTTTTCCACGAGAGCAAATCCTGGTGCTGCTGGGGAGAATTGAACTCCCGACCTCGTCATTACCAATGACGCGCTCTACCACTGAGCTACAGCAGCTTAAAAAGCATCAAAAGTTTATTGAGCATCTGGCTTTATAAGTCAAGTAGAAAGGTTTTAATCGTAATTAAAACCGTTATCCATAGCATCAGAACCAATAATCTCCTCTTTACTCGCCCCCTGCGCCAAAGCCTCTACCATGATTTCTGCAACATCCCGATAAGGAACAGCGCCATCAGCTACACTGGCATCCTTCATATACTTATCAGGCTTTCCAGATTCTTTGAATTGCTTTACACTATTACTATCCATCCCCATAACTCCTCTTATCTGTTTTCAAAAATGCTTGGGTGAACGGGCAGTATAGGTTATATAATGCATTATGGTCAAAAAAAACGCATCAAGCACAAAAGAAGACAAGCGCGCCGCGGCCTTGCGTGCCAATCTGGGACGGCGTAAAAAACACACCAAGGCTTTGAAAAAAGACAACGCGAAAGAAAATAAGGAAACTGCTGAATGAGTAACACTATCCTAAAGGCCGATAACGATCTGAAAACCCTTTCCCATTTCACCGCCCAGCCCGGCATTCTCGCCGATCATCAAATCCGCGAACTCGCGCAAAACCAAGCCATGATAGAGCCTTTTGTTGAATGCCAGAAACGAGACGGAGCGATTTCATACGGCCTCTCCTCTTACGGGTATGATGCCCGATGCTCTCAAGATTTCAAGATCTTCACCAATGTTGATAACGCAATGGTCGATCCCAAGAATTTCTCCGAGGCCAGCTTCGTCAACCGCAACGCAGACATCTGCGTAATCCCGCCAAACAGCTTCGTTTTAACCCACACGGTGGAGTATTTCCGCATCCCCAAAGATGTTTTAGTGATCTGTTTAGGCAAAAGCACCTATGCACGCTGTGGATTAATTGTTAATGTAACGCCCTTGGAGCCGGGATGGGAAGGTCACGTAACACTGGAAATATCCAACACAACCCCTCTTCCGGCGCGCGTTTACGCCAATGAAGGCGTCGCACAGTTCTTATTTTTTAAAGGGAGTGAGCCTTGTGAAACAAGCTATGCCGACAGAAGCGGAAAATACATGGGACAACGCGGAGTCACCCTCCCAAAGCTCTAGCACCAAACCCTCAGGATTAGACAAAATCAAGATCATTGGCGGCAATCCGCTATACGGCACTATCCCGATCAGCGGCGCTAAGAACTGCGCTCTCAAATTAATGTGCGCCTCGCTGCTCACCGGTGAGACAATGTACTTCGAAAACAGCCCAAATTCCTTGCGGGACATGAACTCCCAAAGAGAACTGCTCAGGTATCTTGGCTGCAAGATAGAGCACGAAGGCGCAGCCCTTACGATTAACGCCGATAACATAGAAACCTACACCGCGCCTTATGATATTGTGCGCAAGATGCGCGGCTCTATTTTAGTGCTAGGCCCCCTGCTCGCCCGCTTTGGCGAAGCAAAAGTTTCCCTTCCCGGAGGTTGCGCGATCGGCACGCGTCCGGTTGATATGCACATTAACGGGCTAGAAGAAATGGGCGCCACCATCACACTTGATGAAGGCTATATAAATGCCAAAGCCCCGGCTGGCGGCTTGCAAGGCGCAAAGATCCTCTTCCCTAAAGTATCCGTGGGAGCAACCGAAAACCTTCTCATGGCCGCCACTTTAGCCAACGGAACCTCTACTTTGGCCAACGCCGCGCGTGAGCCAGAAATCGTAGACCTCGGCCAATGCCTGATTAAGATGGGTGCAAAAATCACCGGCCTTGGCACAGACACTATCCGCGTTGAGGGAGTGAAAGCCTTAAATGGCACGCAGCACAGCGTCATCCCCGACCGCATCGAGACCGGCACTTACATCATAGCAGCCGGAATGACTGGCGGCACGGTTACACTGAAAAATGCCCGCATTGACACGCTAAGCTCTGTGCTTGGCCATCTCTCTCAGGCTGGCATCGAAGTTACCCAGAACAATGGCGATCTCGTTGTCTCCCGCGAGATAGAGCGTTTGCGCGGAGTTGATATCATGACCGAGCCTTACCCCGGCTTCCCGACAGACATGCAAGCCCAGTTCATGGCCATGCTCACCGGAGCCGATGGCGCTGGCATGGTCACAGAAACCATATTCGAAAACCGCTTTATGCACGTGCCGGAACTTAACCGAATGGGAGCAGACATCACGGTGCAAGGCAACTCTGCCATTGTTCGTGGCGTAAACGGCCTCAAAGGCGCCGAAGTCATGGCCACCGATTTACGCGCCAGCGTTTCTCTGGTTCTTGCCGGACTGGTTGCCAAGGGCGAAACCACCGTCAACCGCATCTACCACCTGGAACGCGGCTACGAAGACATCGTCGGCAAACTAGGACGTGTGGGAGCAAATGTGCGCAAAGCCTGATACTTCCATAATTATTGACACAGTGTAGCAAAATTATTACGATGCTCCGAACTGGCAATAACTAAAGGTTGTGAGCGGAATGAAAAGCCTACGTAAAATAATAAATAAGCTTTTCAAGGCTACAAAGAGTAGCTTCGAAAGACCGGGCACAGCATCTCCTACATACAACCCGGAGTTGGCTGAAACTATCAAAACAATAACAGTTTTAATAGATCAGCACATTCCCAACAAAGACCTCTCCCCGTTAAAAGCACTGGGTAAGGCTTATGGCAGAAAAAATCCATCAACCGCACAATTAAAAACCGCCTGTTTCGGCAACAATATAGCAACAGATTTATTGGCAAGGCTGCCCGAAGAGCTAAAGGAATTATTTTTACGAGATGATTTAAACAAAATTTCTGAAATGACTGCCACAGCCGCGAACCATCTGGAAACCGAATATGGAAGACCTCGCTATACATCTATTGAACATGCAAAGATTTTAGCCGGAGACTTCCCCGAAATTAATCAAGGCGGCTCTTCTTATCTGGAAAAACTGAGTACGCTTATTACCGAACTTAAGAAAAATCCGCGCTTATATCCGGCAAACGCCACGGACAAATTGCAATATGCTATCTGGGCAATCAAAGATTTTGCCGAGGGAAATGCTCCTGATTTTAACGGGCTGGAAGCTCTCGACAGACTGGAAGGACGCCTCCACGCCGTTAATGAAATTGCAAAAAACCTCATAGCAAACGGCAGCGCCGAAGGCGCAGAAAGACTTGAAAAAGCTGCATCAGAATTGCTTGAATATAGTAACGACCCGCAAAACGGCCCCATGGCTCTACTGGATACCGTTGAAAATTTACTAGCCCACAGCGACAAATTCGGCAAAACATTCAGATATAAAAAAGACATGGAAAGTGACGTAGAAAAAGGCCATCTTACTTTGTAGTAAGCACAGTTATATATTTGAATAAAAACAGATAAATTGGCTAAATAACAACCTGAGAATCGGACAAGAATCGGCTATAAATTTAACATGGATAATACAGAAAAACTCATACTCGCTGTGCCCAAAGGCCGCATATTAAAAGAGCTCATGCCCCTTCTGGAAAAATGCGGCATCCTCCCGGAAGACGACTTTACCGACCCCGAAAGCCGCAAACTCAAATTCACCACCAACCACGCCGGATTAGACATTATCCGCGTACGCGCCTTTGACGTCGCCACCTTCGTAGCCTACGGCGGAGCGCATCTCGGTGTAGTAGGCTCCGACGCCCTCGAAGAATTCAACTACTCCGAGCTATACGCGCCCCTCGACCTCAACATCGGGCGCTGCCACCTCTCGGTTGCCATGCTGCGTAAAGATGCCGAAAAAGAAGAACCGCGCAGCCGCTCCCACGTGCGCGTCGCCACAAAGTACCCTCACATCACTTCCCGCTTTTATGCCGAAATGGGTATTCAGGCCGAATGCATAAAACTGAGCGGAGCCATGGAGATCGCGCCATCCTTAAATCTTGCACGTCGCATCGTTGACCTCGTCTCCACCGGCAGCACTCTAAAAGCCAACAACATGGTTGAAACCGAAAAAATCATGGAAATATCTTCCCGCCTGATCGTCAACCGCTCCACACAAAAGACCCGCCCCAAAGAAACAAGGCATTGGATAGAGGCCTTTCGTAAAGCCGTAAAATAGGGCACACTAACCTAATCCTGTAATAAATTTAAGGAACAAGAAGTGAGCAGCACGGCCAAACAAAACAACAACGCCAAAATCACTTCCGTGCGCCTAAAATTTGACAAGCTTGCCCGCTCCACCTCACAGCCTTCAAACTCGCATATCGAACGCGACTGCACCTCGGCGCTTGATGAGCTTGCACGAGACAGCTTCTTCCAGCCTGCCAGTGATAATAACGGCCCTTACCACCTCACATTGTCTATTGAGGTCAACAAGCTTGTATTCCACACACAAAACTCCAGGGGTGAAGATCTCCCGATTCTTGTTCTCTCGCTTAGTCCTTATCACAGCATAATCAAAGATTATTACATGATGATACAAGCTCACCACGACACGGTTCAGGAGGGACGCCCGTCAAAAATCGAGGCTATTGATATGGGCAGGCGCGGCCTACACAACGAAGGCGCGGAGCTTCTTATTGAGCGTTTAAGCGACAAAATCAAGATAGATGAAAAAACCGCCCGCCACCTTTTCACCCTGATTTGCGCCCTGCACAGGGATAAAATTCGCATTATTCGCTAAAACATATTATTATCCACTGATGAGTATTAACAATAGCACTAATGACAATCAAAAAGCCGCGGACTTCTTCCTTGAAAGAGTACGCACCGCAAGCGCCGAAAACGGCATAGTTATTAAACACCGGTACACCTCCACAGAAAGCCAACTGCGCCCTGCCCGGGACATCGCAAAGACAATATCAATTATTGACGAGTTTAATAACGATAACGGGCGCGAAACCATCACCTGTTTACTGGCCGGTTTTGAAGAGCTGTGCCGTAAAAACAAGATTGAATACCCGGAAGATTTGCGCGAGCTGATATCTTCTACTCTTGTCAAAGAGCTTTTAACCAACGCTCAGACTTTTTCAAAACACAACCACAACCTGGAAAAAACGCTTCGGCAATGTGTGTCTTTAACGATTTATCAAGGGACAGATTTTTGCAGCGCTCTGGACGAGGAAGAGTTTGAGTGTCTGCGCTTCCCTTTTGGAATTGATGATAGAGAAGGCAGAGGGCACGAGCTTTTATATCCTTTTCGTCAGGCTGCCTTATACAGGCCTGCCAACCCGCGCAAATTCCTGAAAAATGCCGTAGATATATTCCATAAAATAATGAGTGACGATAGGTATGCACTCTTGCGTGACAAACCAAACTATGTTGTCGAGGCTGCAATTTATCACTTCAACAATCTCGAAAAACACCTGGAAAAAATAATCTCGGAAAAAACGCTCATTACACCAAAAAAGCTTTCACTTGGGGAAATCGCGGGCAACTCCGGCCTGCCTTATCTCCCCCACCTCTTAAATGAAGAAGACGAGCTGCTTATAGAGATCATGGATCACGCCAGCGAAATTGATATTGATGATTATCCATGTGATTATAACTAGGGTCAGGACCTAGGATATTCACGAAAAACCAAAACCACCCTTGCTTTTTCCCCTGTTAGAGGTATAAAACAATACGGAAAATTTATTCCGTAACGAATATGTAATGAAAACTAAAAGAAACAAGAGACCAAATGGCTAAAGAAGATCTAATTGAATTTAAAGGGATAGTAACCGAAGTTCTCCCCAATGCGATGTTCCGCGTAACACTGGAAAATGAACATGTCGTGCTGGCTCATACAGCGGGCAAAATGCGTAAAAACCGCATCCGCGTGTTGCAAGGTGACACTGTGGTTATTGAAATGACACCATACGACCTGAGCAAAGGGCGCATCATATTCCGTGAAAAATAATCACCTTATACTAGCCTCCGCTTCCCCGCGCAGAAAAGAGCTTCTTGCGCAAATCGGTATTAACCTCACGCCTGAACAAATTATACCCGCAGATATTAACGAAGACGCCCTTCCCGGCGAGCTTCCCGCCAGGCTGGCCTTGCGCTTGTCTGCCGCCAAGGCAAAAGCCCTAAATCCTGATGGCCAATATATTATAGCCGCGGATACTGTCGTAGCCTGCGGACGGCGCATCCTCCCCAAGGCTCAAACCCTCGATCAGGCTCGAAAATGTCTGGAGCTTCTCTCTGGCCGCCGCCACCACGTTTATGGCGGAATTTGCGTTATAACACCTGATGGACGGGTTCATACGCGGCTATGCGATACAATCGTAAAGTTCAAGCGCCTTACCTCTGGGGAAGTAAACCATTATCTCAAAAGCAATGAGTGGCAGGGAAAGGCAGGCGGCTATGCCATACAAGGCCTCGCGGCGAGCTTTATACCTTTTATTCAAGGCTCTTATTCCAATGTTGTGGGGCTGTGCCTTTACAACACAACCCAAATTCTCACCGGAACCGGCTATTTCAAATAATCATTTTATTAATTAAACTGTAACAAATATTCTATATTCTAAGGACGCAAATTCCTCGCTAAACCGATGGAGCTGAAATTGGCGCTACAAATTCTAATAGAAGAGTATCAGGAAAACATATGGGCCGTTGCCTTGAACAAGGGCAAACTTGAAGGCATAGAGATTGATCCTATAAACGAACCGGTTCGTTACGGTTCTATATTCTATGCCAAAGTCACCCGCATTGACGCGGCACTTGACGCCGCCTTTTTGGATCTTGATGGATATAATGCAGGCATTCTTTTTAACAAGGATGTCCGCACGATTGATGAAAATGGGAACGCCTGCAAAGACTGTAGCGAAGCCATTGGCAAAACCCTGCACCCCGGCGATATGGTGGCTGTGCAGGCGAAGAGCGCCTATCTTGCAAATCAGGACTCCCTTTGGCTTGAGGAAAACAAAACACCAAGGGTAAGCATGGATATTACCCTGCCTGGCCGCTATCTGATCTACAGCGCGATGCTCCATGACAACATCATTTCCAAGCGCGTGCGTAATAAAAAGCTCCGCAAGCGTATGCAAAAGATGATTGCCTCGCTGGAGGATATCAACGGATTCATCCTGCGCGCGGCAGCGGCTGGCATACAAACGGACATCTTGCGCCGTGAAGCTAAAATTCTGCGCTCTATCTGGGAAGCTTTTGAAGGGGAGTTTTCAGGCGCCAAACCTCACCTTGTGATGCAAGGGCCGAACTCTATCCAGCGCATATTAAGCGATCTTGCGACAAAACCTATTGAATCCATCGAGATCGTCACCATGGATCATTACCAACAAATAGAAAAATGGTGTGCCGTTTTCGCCCCCGACCTGATGACAAAAATCACACCGGTTGAGCTAAAAGGCAGCGACGCCACCAAAGATCTGGCGCTGCTGGAATACCGTGATGTGATAGGACAAATCGAAGCCCTCTTCCACGATTATGTGCTTTTACCATGCGGAGGCAATATAACAATCGAAGAAACCACAGCGCTTTGTGCTGTCGATGTCAATAAAGGTAGTGACACCCGCTCGAAGCTCTCGATCAATACCGAGGCGGCCAAGGAAATCTCGCGCCAGTTACGCCTGCGCAATATTGGCGGCATTATCATGATCGACTTCCTTAGGATGGATAAAAAAGAGCAATCATACTTGCTGGAAACTCTCAAAGAAGAAGTCCAGAACGACCCGTGCACCGTGCAAATTCACGGCTTTACAAAGCTGGGACTGCTCGAAGCCACGCGCAAACGCCGCACTCCATCTTTGAATGCGCGCTATGACGGCGTTACAATTTAGAAGGTAAACTTCTATTAGGGTTAGTACCCATTAATTATATCCATTCTGCCTATGCAGCAGGCGCCATCGCCTTATTTTCCATTTCCATAGGTGGAGACGCAGGAGCCCCCTCCACTTCCGGCGTCCTGGCATCAACAAAAATAACCTTATCAGGGTCGGGCTGCGCCGCCTCTTCAAAGACCTTCGACATGATTTTGCCGTTTGGCGTTTCAATAGAATTTCCATCTTCATCATACTTTATCACAGGCTTGCCATTGGCTTCCATTTCTACTTTTGTTGTAAAGGCTCCGGTATTCGCGCCCTTTTGATAATCTTTATTTTATGTTCCTGAGAATCTTTCTCCAGCTTCTCCAGACTTCTAACTTCCTCAATGAGGAATTTCTGCTTCTCTGCATCAGAAATTACTATTTCAGGCTCTAACAGTTTTTACCCTTTAAAGAACGATCCGAATTTATATTATATTCAATACTTCTTATAGCTTTCTGCAAACCAACAGCGCGGCCAAAAGATTCTAAAGAAGGATTATTCTTGAAGTCTTCCACGACCTCCGCTCTTTTTTCTAAAAAAAGATAACGCTTCAGATTGTTTCTTTCATCCAGAGTCAGATCATCATATTCCTCCACCTTTCTGGGGTAAGAACTCCAGTCGTAATTTTCAATTAACTCTTCTTTCAACTTATAAGAAGAAAATTCTGTAGTTACATTACGTCCTGCTGCTTCCTCTAAATGTCTCATCTTGTCATGAAGCTCCTTTTTTGCCAGATAAGCGTCTTCCGCCTTTTGTGGAATAAGCTGCGTTGGCTCTCTTTCGGGAATATCCTGCCCAAGCACACGGCGGCGATAAGCATCTTCGAAACCCTCTTGATAATCAATCCTGAGCTGAGCCTCTACAACAGCCCTTTGGTTATCCAGCAACGTTTGATCATCATTGTAATCTTTCATAACTTTGGCCTTGAGAAGCTCAAGAGCCTTCCGAGAAGCTTCAAAATAAGCATCGGGATCCTCGCTTAAAAGCTCTAACGATTTTTCTGCCTTCCCACCATTAGTTTTATGTAAACTAAAATCAAAATTTTCCATTACTCCTATTATCGAATAAAATAAAAATGATTCGGCCATGCTAAAAGTCATATCTGTGACTTGGTCATTTTGATCAAGAACCGGAGTTGTTGCGTG
This sequence comes from Alphaproteobacteria bacterium, assembly GCA_018399685.1. Classification (GTDB taxonomy): domain Bacteria; phylum Pseudomonadota; class Alphaproteobacteria; order Micavibrionales; family Micavibrionaceae; genus UBA1672. Next base: position 13,017 of record JAGYOK010000024.1, read on the forward strand.
CGTTGGGTCATAAAAAGCCAAAAGCGATCTTCTATCTTTAAAAGCCAAAACAAGCTCTCCTTGCCCCCTTTCTCTGGCCAAATCGGCTGCGCCCTGATCTGCCCTGCGTTCTTCAATCAGGATTTCCACATCTGATAAAGGATAAGTGTAGCTTACCTGAAGATGAGTTCCTTCGTGGTTCCCGATATAACGCATCCAATCATTATTTGTACCCGGCATGTTTTCGTAAACTGCCCTGCTGATATTTGAAGCAAGATTTTTTGTAAAAGATTCAACTATTTCTTTCTTTGAATCAAATTGCTCCGTAGGAAGAAACGCTAAACCATACTCTTTACCATCAACAACAAATCGCTCTTTCAACACAGACGTGGCCAGCTCTCTAATATCACTCACCGGTTTCCCGGAAGGTGTGTGTAATTTTTTATTAAAAATCTCCTCAATAGAAGCAACTAAACCCGGAACCTGACTTTCCATTTGCGCTTTAATTTGATCCACGACACCGTCCTTTGCATCAGGATCAACAAAAATAACAGGGTAAGTGCTTGCCTCTAACACACCGATTTTATATGCTTCATCGCGTGAAATCCAAAATCTGTTATGCTCATTTTTATTTTCTGGCTCTGAATCGCTCATAATAAAGCCCTGTTTTTTAACCACGTCACAATAATAATATTTTCCATAAAATCATCGCAGCTTTTTTTGCTCTTAAAAAATACACATATGACAGTAAATAATTAATACAATCTCAGGATCTGTAAAGTAATTGAATCATTTTTTATATTATCGGATCAAGTTAACACTGGACAGCGCAGCTTCATTATTTTATAAACTTGCTACCCCGTTGGCTTAATATTCTTATTCAAGCTAACAAACGGTTAGAGCAAACGTTTTTTTGTTTGATTTGGACGAACAGAATTTTTGTTTGTTGTAGAATTCTGGTGAATATAGTTTTTGTTTGATTAGGCGCGAGGAGCGAAGCGTATTTTAATACGTAAGAGACGAGCAACAACACTCAAACGAAAACTATAGAAACCAAAATATGCCCGGGTAGCTCAGGGGTAGAGCAAGGGACTGAAAATCCCTGTGTCGGCAGTTCGATTCTGCCCCCGGGCACCATATATTTCAATAACTTAGCCACCTTTTTCAAGGTGGCTTTGTTGTTCACGGGGCACTCACGGGACACTTGAGTTTAAAAAATAAGGCACAAAGCCACCTATAGAAAAAAGGACAAGCGCAAGCGGGAAAACAACGTCTCACGTAAAAGTACAATTCGCAAATGGCAAAAAATATTCCGACATAAGAAACGCCCAATCATGGCGGATCTTCTGCTTTTGTGTAACTATTTATTCACGAAACTCAATAACTACGCGGCGATTTTCACGTAAAGCCACACCGTCTCTGGTATCAACAGCCGGCCTGCTCTCTCCGTAAGCTTGTGTATTTAAAATACGGTTGGCTATACCGCGGTCATTTAAAGCATCTGAAACCGCTTGAGCCCGGCGTTGAGACAAACCAACATTATAGGAAGATGGCCCTGCCTTATCAGCATGTCCTGCGATAGTGACCTCGCGCGGATTGTAACGCTTGATTTCTCGCGAAACCTGATCCAGCGTATTAGTAGCTGCCGGTTCTATATTTGCACTATCAAAAGCGAAATTAATCTCATAATCATTTAGCACATTGCTCACCTGTAAAGGATCGGGCTGAGGCACGCGCTGCCTTTGAACCAAGCGCTCAGGCGCTTCCCTGCGCAAAGAACAACCATCACGGACAAACCCTTGCGGCACAGCTTGATAATTCTGGCATGGTTCGCGTTGCTGGTAATCCAGATATTCCCGAAGCTCAAGCTTTCTACCCGCAGGCAACTGCTTCGCATAATCCGCATAAGGCTGAGCCTCTGCAGAATGATGAGAGGTAAAGCCGCTATCGGCAGCATAAACAATAGAAGTGGAAACAGATGCGCTGATAGCAGCAAGGGTTCCCAGAGTAAATAATTTAAAGCGTCTCATTGTTTTGATCCTTCCTTCTTGTGGTTTTATTTCTATAAGCAAGTAGCCTTCCAACTGATATAAAAAGGAAAAGTTCCATATCGGAGGTATCGGGATACGAATTATGCAATTTTGGAACTTATACTGGCTTCGTGCGTTGGGGTTTTCACATGAACATAAGATAGGAGAATTTGTCTTAATAAAGGAGAGTTATAAATGAAAGCGCTCGGCTATATTCTAGGTGGGTTACTGTTGGTCGTGGTCGCCGTTTTTGGCATCGCGGCTATCATGCTGGCCACCTTTGATCCCAACAATTACAAAGACGATATTCAGGCCATGGTGCGCGATCAAACTGGACGCACCCTGAGCATGGAAGGGTCGATTTCCCTGACCTACTTCCCGGTTTTAGGGTTTTCTGTTGCGCAGGCTTCGCTAAGCAATCCGCCGGAATTCCCGAACGGCACTTTTGCCTCAATCGATGAATTGCAGGCTGGAGTAAAGCTGTTTCCGTTGCTTGGCGGCACCATTGAAATCGATACAATACGGCTTATAAAGCCTGTCATCTCAGTGATACGCCGACCGGACGGACAAACAAATCTCTCCTTTGCCCAAGAACAAACCGCAAAAACCAAGGATGAATCATACGCAATCAGTTCCGGTAAAATTGAAATCACGGACGGAACCCTCAATTACAAAGATCAGGGCTCTGGTCAATCTTATACGATGAAAAATTTTGATTTTTCCCTATCCTCTTTCGCCTTTCAGAAAAAAGCTTCAGCATCGTTTTCCGGAATTTTAACGATGCAAGACACACAAATAGCACTGGAAGGAAGTGCCGATGTAACGGCGGAAAATGATTTTGCTTCTTTCGATATTCAAGATTTTGATGCCGCGGCTACTATTAAAAATTCAGCTTTATCTGAAACGATGGGTCTCACCTTGCAAGGTGATCTTAGTGCCGATTTAACCACCCGCACTGCCGTGATAAAAAGAGGGCAGCTTAACTGGGAAGACACAGCTATTGCTCTGGACGGATCCTATCAGTGGGGTGACACTCCACAGACTACATTCACCATCAAGGCCGACAGCATAAATCTGGACAAACTTCTGGCCGCTCTTGCTCCGCAGTCAGAAAATGCAGAAGGCGAAACACAACTGCCTGTCAATCTTTTTAGAGACCTGTCAGTTAACGGTACGCTAGATATCGGCACCCTACAATTCATGAAATTAACCCTTTCTGATATTCACACAGCTGCAAAAGGACAAAACGGGGTTATTAATCTTAACCCTATGCGTTTCAATTTTTATGAAGGCTCCTATACCGGACAGGCGCAGATAAATGCGCAAGGCTCCGCCTTAAGAGCTAGCGAACAAGGTCGCTTGCAGAATGTGCAAATCGCTCCGGCGATGGAGGATTATTTCGATCAGAAATATGTTACTGGCACCGGAAACCTGAGCTATGATATCAGCACAAGTGGCAATACGGTAGGCGCGATGATAAGCAATCTTGGAGGTACAGTCTCCATCAATGCCGAAGATGGCTCCATTGAATACGGCCAGCTTTCCAGACGTATAAACCAGGCCATCGCCTATTTCAGGGAAAGACAAATTTTAGAAAATGCCGAAGAAGAAGTGCAATTCACCTCTTTAAACGCCAGCTTTAGCGGCCAGAGCGGTGTGTTTGAGAATAATGATTTGATATTGCTGGCTCCGCGTTCCCATGCCCTTGGATCCGGAATAATCAATACAGGTGCGAACACCGTGGATTATACCTTGCTCGTAGGATTAGGAACAACGCAGGAGGATATGCAAAATGCCGATCATTTGCCGCTGCGCATTTCGGGTCCTTTTACAAATCTGTCTTACGGGCTCGATATTCAAACCCTGATCCGGGAGCAGGCCGGAGAAAAAATCGAGGAAAAGAAACAAGAATTGCTAGATAAAGCCTTCGATAAACTCGGCGTTGGCGGAAACAATTCTGAAGGCGAAAATTCGGATCCGGTTCAAGAAGAAAATAAATCTACCACAACACCGGAAGATGCGGCTAAAGACATGCTGAAAGGATTTCTAGGCGGACAATAGGAACTTTTATCCTTGCTTATCCGTTGGATGGGCAACAAATTATAAAAACTAAAAGGAAAAAACAATGAGCAATAAAGGACTTTTAATAATCGTCATCCTTCTTCTTCTGGCCGTCTTTACCATGGTGTTTATGAGATCCAATGAGGAATCTCCCGGCGAGCAAATTGCCAATGATTTTGGTGAAATGACAGAAGAAATCGGCGATGAAATTGACGATGCGACGACCAATCCAAATTAGATTGTACGGCCTATAACAAAAAAACACGAGTTTAAAATCAAAGCTGTTGACACCATCAACAGCATGACCGAGGGACCTGAAGACGTTGAGGCCGCCCTGAATAACCACAGTGGAAACGTTTTATTATTGGCGATAAGCAAAAATCGTCTTCGATAATCCTGTTTATCAAAACAGATAATTACAAACGCCTGATCGGTCAGCGCTTTGGTATGGAAATTGTTTATGGTGCTTTTCTTGCGCTTATAATGACACTTATCGTTGTCCCGTATCTGGCCAGTTGTCAATTTCCGGCTCTTTATAAGAATACAAAGAAAGAGGCTGACTAAAAATAGCCTCTTAGCTTTTGAGGGAACTCTTTTTAAATCTCAGCGGTTGGAGAGTACGCAAACTCATTTACGAAAGGAGAATTGCAATGACTAAAGGATTTTTAACAGCCGTATCGGCGCTAGCTATTATGGCCTCTGCGCCTGCTTTTGCTGATATGCACAACAAAGACAACATGTCCGAATCCCAGCCCAACGAAAGCTTTACCCAAGATGCTAAAGAAGCCTGGGAAGACACCAAAGAAGGTGTTTCTGAAGCTGCTGGAAATGTCTCTGAAGCAACACGGGAAACATATCAGGACATCAAAGCCAGTCTTGTGGATAATAATGGCAACAACAATGCCAATGCAACCACAGTTACAATCAATCAACGCATGACAGCTTCCGGCATGATCGGTCAGCCGGTCTATAACAGAAACGGTGAGCGCATAGCCAAGGTTGAAGATATTATTCTTAACCGGAACGGTGAAGCACTCATGGTTGTTCTCGTCGACGGCGAGTGGACCGGCCTTGGGAAAATGGCAGCATTTGATTACAATGTCATCACCACGCGCAGCGTTGAAGGTGACATAATAGCGCCTCTAACAGAAGAAATGATCTCTAACGCAGCGTCCTTTTCCTATGACCGCGAAGATTATAGTAGCTCTGTAAAAGTAATCCCAAGCAATGGTTACAGTGTAGCCGAGCTTTTAGATGCCCAACTTGTTAATCCGCAGGGCGAGGAAGTAGCCGAAGTCGACAACATTTCCTTACAAAATGGAGAAGCTAAGCGTTTAATTGTCGGATTTGGCAAAGTTCTGAGCCTTGGCGGAAATCAGGCAGCTTTGGATTATAGTGCTGTAAAGCTGGTTCCAAATGGCAGAGACAACCAGCTTGACTTCAAACTCAGTGCTTCACAGGCTCAGCAGTTTGAAAGCTTCAAGCAATCATTGGACAATTAACTAAACACGCCTCTTGCCCGGGCAAATCAGCGTCTGGGCGAGAAGCGCCTATTATTATTTTAAAAACAAGGAGATTAAAAATGAATAGCAATATTTTTAGTGGCAAGTGGAATCAATTTAAAGGCGAAGTCCAAAAACAGTGGGGCAAGCTCACAGATGACACGTTCGATCAGATCGAAGGAGACCGTGAGAAGCTGATCGGCCAGATTCAGGAAAATTACGGCATTGCCCGTGATGAGGCCGAAAAGCAGGTCAAAGAATGGGAAGATAGGATGGCTACTTAAAAAATATCTCATACAAGAGATCTTTATTTTTTAGACTAAAAATATTCACAAGACCAAATCCCCGACCCCAAATTTAAGGAGGAAACTATGTTATTAAGAACCATGTTAGTATCCGGACTTTGCCTTTTTGTAGCAAGTTGCGGGAGCACGAGAACAGACCGCGCTCTTAGCGGTGGCGCTATCGGTGCCGGAGCAGGCGCTTTAGGCAGTGCCGTAACAGGAGGCAATATTGGAACCGGTGCTGTTATCGGCGGTGCTGCAGGCGCAGCCACCGGCGCTGCAACGGATAAAGACGACATCGACTTAGGCGATCCAGTCTGGAGATAAATCCAAAAACCTTGGATAAGATTAACATCTATATCTCGTATTTGCGGCGTTTTTCGCGGCAAATACGAATTCGGAAGGGAAGAAACGGATTGTTATGGACGCCGCCAGCGCCATCTTTTTAATGCTTTAGCCGTCCTTTTTTAAGGCACCTTTTTTGTTCTCTTAATGCCCTACCCCCTTAATCTGCGGGGCAGCAACCCCCATAAAAATCCCAAATCTTTATACAAAAAATATATACCGGCAAATTTATCGCATCGCTTTATTACTCTAAAACGCTTACCCATTAACTACACTAGGATCATAACACTGGGTAACGGGTATTTAACAACCAACAATCCCGCGCATTCGCGGCAAAACAAAGGAAAATGACCATGACAAAACAAACCTTAATGTCTGCTTCAACACTTAGCGGTGATGATGTGAAAAATGTTCAAGGTGAAAATCTCGGCCAGGTGAAGGATATTATGCTCGACACGGAAGATCATAGTATCGCGTATTATGTTCTATCTTTTGGCGGCTTGTTCGGTATGGGCGATACATTATTTGCTATTCCGCCCGAAGCCATGAGGCTAAACACGAATGATAACTGCTTTATCCTGAATATTGATAAAGACCGCCTGAAAGAAGAGCAAGGATTTGATAAAGATGAGTGGCCAGACATGGCCGACCCGGCTTTTCGCAGCAATCTTTACGAGCATTACGGCATTAAAGATCGTTTTGATACATAGATTTATACTTTGATATCTCCCCTTCATTTACCTGAGGGGGAGACCATTTAGGGTCAGGACCTATTAATTATGTGCAATTCTGTTCCATTATATGAGGCAAAGGATCAATTTTTTGGGCTGAAGGACATGCCGTAGCATATTCGAAGGCCAAAAAGAAGGTAATTTGTCTCATATAATGGAACCCGTCAGGGCGCCGCAAGCAGCGGGGAATTACCCCACCCAAGAAAAGCTTGGTTAAATGAAAAGCGTGGCTAAATGATATGTGTAACCCAGCAATTCCGGCTTTCCGGTTACAATAAAAAAACCTGACAACGAAACAAAAGGGGCGGCATGACTTCTCGTTATATGTGGAATTTTCATGAGCTTCTCAAGAAGATCTGGGTGCGCGTTGTCAGCTTCGCCTTACTCGCCCCCTCCTCTATTTTTCTTGCCCGTGTTCTATCCCCCTATCTGCCGGAAGATATCGTACCGCAGGCCGGCGCGGATGCCGCTTCGGACTTGCTAGGTATATTGACGACCTCAATACTCGCTGTCACGACCTTCTCCCTGTCGATTGCCGTATCGGCATTTGCCGCCGCTTCTGCATCGGCCACACCCCGGGCGACCATCCTGCTACAGGAGGATCGAACGGCCCAGAATGTTCTAGCCACCTTTTTAGGCGCGTTTTTATTCGGTTTGATAGGGTTGATTGCTCTTCACGCCCAGCTTTACGATGCTTCCGGCAAGGTAGTGGTGTTCCTTTTTACGATTATCGTGATCGGGCTAGTCGTTGTGGCTCTGATCCGCTGGATTGAACATCTGATGCAGTTCGGACGAATGAGCGACACGCTCGACCGTGTGGAAAAGGCCGCGACCAAAGCATTGACCGAGCGCTTGGACAATCCTTACCTCGGCGGGCAACCCCTCACCAGCATAATGCCCCAAGATTACATCGATATTCCAACCACTGAGACTGGCTATATCCAGCATATCGACATGCAGGCATTGCAGGACTGCGCAGATAAAATCGGCACGCAAATCTATGTGCGCCGCCTTCCCGGATCTTTTGTGTCCAGCGGCGAAATAATTCTATCCGTCGGGGCAACAACCTGCTCCATATCAGATGAAAATAGGGAAGCGATGCGACGCGCCGTCACAATCGGTACGCGCAGCACCTTCGAGGATAACCCCCGCTTTGGCCTCATCGTACTATCGGAAATCGCCTCAAAGGCATTGTCACCAGCAGTAAACGACCCGGGCACAGCCATCGACATCCTTGGGCGCTTGACGCGCATCCTGTCACATTGGCACGAATGTAACGATGCAGATATCGACTTTCCATGTATTTTTGTGCCCGCTATCACGGCGCAAGATACCATCGAAGACGCGTTCAGAGCGATAAGCAGGGACGGCGCATCACTAGTGGAAGTGCAGATTAAATTGCAGGAGTCCCTGGCATCGCTTTCCCGAATTGCGCCAGCAGCCTTTGCATTACCCACTTGGGAGATGGCTAACGAGGCACTTGAGCGGGGTAAGGCATCATCACTCTTAGAATCAGAGATGACTGCAATCCTGTCTGCAAAAAATAAGATGTAATAGACCCTTACCCCAGCGCCATTTTATCAAATATATCATCCAGCTTTGAGCGTGTAACTCTTATCATCTCGCTTCTTTGTTCAAAAGTCTGGTCAGGGTTTTTTCCTGTAATAAGCTCGGAAATGTTTTCAAAAGCATTCTCAACGCCTTTTTCGAGTGTGTCAACTATGTTTTGTGCGCCAACAATATTAATAACCAGAGTTAAAATATCAATCGCCAGATTTATTTTCTCATCGTCATCTATTTTTAATAACTCGATAACTTTCCTAAGCATATCCACGATATTTTCCGTTGTTACATTCATGATCCTATTTTCCTTCTTCTTCAGTTAACGCCTGCGGTTTGCTAGCCCTCAGCGTATTATCAATTTCGTTTAAAAGACTTTCAGCCTTATCAAAGCTGGCTTTAGCCATATTTTCATCACTCTCACAAAGAGCACTCCCGTTTTTAATATAATCAAAAGCATTATCGATCTGGTTTTGATATATTAAAGCATTGTCATTATTTATCTTTTCATGCCCTTTGAGTTCATAAACGATTTGTACCGTATCTATGATATGATTGTTTGCACTTTCGAACCTGTCGCTGCACGAAATGGAACATGCTCCCAAAATGAAAACCGATGTAATAGCTGCTATTTTCCTAGTCATTATAGTGAGCCTCCTCATTTTTTAATAATTTGATCTCTTCAGACTTTTGCATTTTCTGGTACAACGACCACCCTTGAGCAACCACGATCCCCAGAAGACTCAAGAGCCCTTGCATCGACCCTATCAACCTCTCGATCATCTCCAAAAAAGCTTGTAGTGTTTCGGGCGTTACATCAAAACGCTCCACCAACAGCCCCAGAGAAATCCCTGATCCGGCTGTTAATAATGTACGGACAATACTGCCTATTTGTTCTTTTGGCATAGACTTCCTTTCTTATAACTCTTTGTAATAAATGAAATATTGAACCTGCAACAACACACGCACGGCTCCATAAAGCCACAAAAAAACCGGCCAAAAGCCGGACGCACGTGTCGTGATTAATATCGGTAGGATAACAGTCCTATTATTTAAATGCAAGCAAAAATAATTATGCCAATAAATTATGCTTTTTTGCCATGCGGTATACCATATTTTAACTACTTTCCTTTAACATTGACTGTAACATGGCACATTTACATGCGTTATCAGGTTATAAAGCATGTAAGCCGCAAAGCACTTAAACTAAATAATAGGTGCAATAACAACTAGTTAGTGTGGGGATTTACGAGCATGACATACACACCTTTTGAGCACACATCCATCAATAACGATGGGTATACAAAGCAAGATACAAACACCATAACTCTTGATGCCAATCAGGATAGCCACTTGCCACTACCAGAAAACTCCTTTGTTACAGAAGCTGATATGCTCAAAGATGGCGCTGATCTTGTATTAAAAACACCGGAAGGAACGGTGATTGTAGAAAATTACTTCTCACAGGAACCTCCCCCGTTTCTTGTAGCGCCAGACGGAAAGACACTTACACCCGACCTCGTTAAATCCTTTGCCCGTTCTCCGCAAGAATACGCCAATGCTGATCTAAACACCAATGACGCCTCCCCCGTAGGCGCTGTTCAGGAAATAGTTGGAGAAGCTCACGTTATCCGTACGGATGGTACAGTAGAAACCATCGGCATAGGCACGCATATCCATCAAGGCGATATCATTGAGACTGAAGAAGATGGCGCTGTTAACATCATGTTTATTGATGAAACAACCTTTGCTATTTCCGAAGACGCGCGCTTGGCTATTGATGAATATGTCTTCGACCCGGCAACACAATCAGGGACAACCAACTTTTCTGTGCTCAAAGGCGTCTTTGTCTTTACATCGGGCTTGATTGGTCGGGAAGACCCTGACGATGTCATGATTGACACACCATCAGGCTCCATTGGCATCCGCGGTACAATTATTGCCGGAAATGTAAATAATGGAGAAATCACCGTTATTGAAGGGGCTATCGTTCTTTATGACTTTAGCGGTAATACATTAACCTTATCAAATCAATACGAAACAGCTCGATTTGACGAAGTAAGCCAAACGATTGAATATGTTGGAGAATTGGGCGCCGATGATGTCGCAGAAAATTTTTCAAGCGTCTCCAGCGTTTCGGGCGAGCTGTTCTCTTCAATAGAAGACACCACGCAAGAACCGCAAAACAATATAGGAGAAGAGCCCGCTGCGGCGACAGAAAGCGAAGCGGGAGTAAAAGAGAGTATTGAAGAAAACGCCAACGCCTCCCCAACTCCTACAGAAGAAGACACAATAATAACCAGCGACGATATCACAGACTCAAATATTGAGGACTTAAACAGCGCCCCTGCCGATGCTTTGGCATCCACTAACGACACTCAAACTACGCAAGATGATACAACAAACACAGCGGCAGAAATAACGACGAGTGAACCCCTCGCAACAAACACCAGTGACGGCTCTGACACCCCTTCATTCCACATTACCATCACTCCGTTTTTAGTAGCAGAAAACACTGTCGGGGCAGCGGTCGCAAAGGTAACCGGTAACTTCGCAGAGTTAACAAACCTGGATCTTTTAGGATTATCCTCTAATTTCTATGAGGCAATAAGGCAGGACAGCAATACGTTCATAATAAAGTTGAAATCCACTATCAACCTTGATGCCGAGAACTTACATCCGCTAAATATCGCGGCAACAAATGGCTTAGGAACAGCAACAATCACCCAGCGTATTGATCTGAACATTGCCCATGAGAATGACCCCATCATACAAACAAATATAGCTGATCCGGACTACTTTAGCGGAACAAACGGCAGTTACACCATTTACAATATGGCGCAGGAATTCCATGACCCGGAAGGCAGGATTAATAATTTCACTCTTAGCGCCTCGGACGGGCGTTTCGAAAATATAGCCATTAACAGCTCCGGTCAGCTTGTAATCGACCTTATTGACACCGGCATTACAGACGGAGCCACAACCTTCGACATAACCGCACATGCATGGGATGGAACAGCATCAACGAAGACATTCAGTTATGACTTTTTTGCTACAACTTACTACAGCGACCCAACAACAGCTAACATAACAACAGGCACCAAAGTAAGCACAAACGCCGAAACCATAAATATTTTAGCAACAAACGCCAAAGTCTACGCCGACAGCGACTTTACCGATAATACTATTAATGTTGCTGTCACTCACGCCACAGTAAAAGCGGGTGCTGGAGACGATACTTTTGTCATCAATGATGATAATTACATATTATATGGCGAAAGCGGAGCAGATACATTTATTGTGCAAAGCGGCCTTGGCTTTATATATGGAGGAGATGGCAACGATAACATAAAATTGGATGCGGTGCCTGCCAGCAACCTTACAGGAGCATCAGCCACTTCGACTGTTTTAGATGGCGGTGGAGGCTATGATGTTTTCGTACTAAATGAGGGTGCTGCAATTGATTTTAGCGTAATAGATAGCGGCATTATCAGGAATATCGAAGAACTGCTGACACAGCAAGGCGCTACTAATGTTATTGATATAAACTATAACGATGTAATTGCAATGACAGGAGAAGCTAACAGGCTGGCCATTAATACGGATAATCTTGATACAGTAAACTTCAATAACACCGAAGGTACAACCTTCGTACATGGCGGTACAGTTACGCAAGCAGGAGAAGATTATAACCTCTTCACTGACGGCAACATAACATTATTGATTGATACAGAAGCTGCCAATGTGACAGGGATATAGCCGGATAAATAACCTATAAAAAAAACGCTCATGTGCTAAAATTCTACGCGCACAGCGTTTTTTCATCTGCAACAGCATCTTTATCTATTTTTGCAAATGCCGCTTCGATATTTTCCCTGGTTTCCTCGCTTATATGAAGAGCCAGTTTCGAGCGCCGCCAAAGAATATCTTCCGCATCAAAAACCCATTCATGCTCTCTAAGATATCTCAGCTCGGCTTCATAAACACCATCGCCGTAATGCTCCCCCAGCCCCTCCAATGACTTGGCACCTTCGACGATTTTATCCATCTGCGTTCCGTAAGCATCGATATAACGCTGCAACAATTTTCCCGGTAGCCACGCGTAATCCCGCTTTTGTAAAGACACATAAGAGCTCAGACTTGTTTGATAATTATGTCCGGGTTTTTGAATAGCATTATCGGATTCATCTCGATAAAAATTGCTACTCGCAAGAGGCTCCCCCTCTGTCCAGTGACCTTTCGTGCGACCGGAGACTGCCAAAAGCCGATCAACAACGTCCTGTGCAAGAATCCTGTATTGCTCCATCGCTCCCCCATAAACGGTTAATAACGGAGCATCGCAGCGCTTATGATGATAGATACGATAATCACGCCAACCCCTGCCACCTTTGCCGTTAATAGAAATAGGGTGCGCAGCGCTAAAAGAAAAAACAATACTATCTTTCGTAACTTGTTTTTCAAAAGCAGTATTATACGCTTCAAGCAAATAGCGGATTTCTTCCCCGGATATACGAACATCGCGAGGACTTACCCCCACTTCACACATTTCCTGTGAAGCCCCGACAAGCGTATAATCATCTTCAAAAGGCATAACATAAACAATAGAGCCACCATCCTGACGCAAAGCATAAGCGTAATCTCCATCATACTGACGCGGCAAAATAATATGGCTGTCCTTGGCAAGATTTATTTGCGGCAAATCCGGATCATTTTTACCAACTCCCATATTTTGGATGAAATCACTTACCCACGGCCCCGTTGCATTAACAACCATAGAAGCTTTTATATCCAAAGTTTCCTCTCCACGCATATCGCGCAGACTTACCAGCCAGCATCCTTCACGTTGCTGCAACCGTTCACAGCTTGTATAATTAAGAACCTTTGCCCCCCTTAATGACGCATCTATGGCATTACAAATCGCCAAGCGCGTATCGTCCACCCTGCACACCTTAAAAGTCATAGCTTCACGCGCAAGCTTAAGGGCATAATCCTTGTCGGTTATATTCCCTAAAAACCGCAATCTTTCATGAGGTTTCATGATTGTGGTACTGTCTTCTTCCTCTTCCAGTTTTGGATTTTTCAGAGGAGATAACCGCTCATCATCGCCGTTTATCATGCAAAAACTGGCACGTGAAAATAAGCTGCGGTTACCAAATTTATTATAAACCCACAACTTAGCACGCCAAAGCATACTAATAAATTTTGTATGTTTTTTATCGCCCTGATCCAAAGGCATAACACACGCCATTGGATGAAATAAATGCTGGGCGTTTTTATACACAACCTCACGTTCTTTTTGCGACTTTATGCACCTTGATAACCCCCGGTTTTCCAGATCCAAAACCCCGCCATGAAGTATCTTGGAAGTCGCCGAAGAAGTCGCCCCCGCCAAATCCCGAGCCTCAACAAGTAACACAGACAAGCCCCTGCCCGCCGCATCTCTTGCAATACTGGCACCGGTAAGACCTCCCCCTATTACACATAAATCATAGTTCAATTTTTGTGACATAGTATGCAAGGTACAATATGTTCGGCATAATTAAAAGTTAAGAAATATTGCAACGCCCACACAGGCCTCTTATAAAAAAACTGCAAAACAAGCGGCGCTACTTCATGCTCTTTACTACAATTCTGAGCTTGGCCTCAAGCTGAGCTGAAGAATAAGGCTTGCGAATGTAGGCTGTAACGCCAGAGCCTTTGGCCTCTAATATTGAATCTATATCATCGCGCCCGGTAACCATTATAAACGGAACACTGGCATCTGCCGAACGTATTTGCCGTAAAAGCTGTACACCGTTCAGACCCGGCATGTTCCAGTCGCAGATTATAACATCGACAAAATCAAATGCAGCATCAACAAAAGCCAAAGCATCCCGCCCGTCTTTGGATTCAAATATTTGCGTAACCCCCATCATCATAAGCATCTCTTTTAGCATGGCACGAGCGTCTGATTGATCGTCAACTATGAGAATTTTTAAATCTTCCAGTCTTACTTCTGCCGACATTACACATTATCTCCCATCTTATTATCAAAGTGCTTCCATTGTGGAACACCTGCAATATCTTCCAATATCTGCCCGTCACTGCCTTTATATCCACCTATGAGCAGCGCACACAGCATTTTAACCAGCTTGTCATACGCCACCGGCTTTGCAATAAACACCGCCTCTTCGGGCAGTTCAACCGGAGCCATATCACCGTCTGCCGGAAAACCGCTCATATAAATAACTTTGGTGTCGGGGCGCAAAGATGTAAGCAGTTCAGCCAGCTTCACACCATTAATCCCCGGCATTAATATATCTGTAAGCAGAACATCAATTTTTCCATCGTATTCATCTTGAAGTACAAGCGCCTCATCCCCGTCAGATGCCGCAATAACATGCATTCCCAAATCTTCCAGCATACAAACAACAACGCTAAGCAAATCCGGTTCATCTTCGGCGACAAGCACCGTATATCCATCCAGCCGTACAGTTTCCGGCTGCGCCGCATCACCGGACAATATACTTAGCTCATCTCCGCCTACACGCGGAAGAAATACCGACATCGTAGTTCCTTCACCAGGCTTGCTAATAACGTCAATCTGCCCGCCAAGCTCCTTGGCCAAGCCATAAACAACAGACAAACCAAGACCTGTTCCCTTGCTCTGATCCTTGGTCGTAAAGAAAGGATCAAAGATTTTCTCTAAAGTTTTTTCGTCCATCCCCATGCCACTATCAATCACGCTCATGCATACAAAATCTTCAACATCGCTCATTTTCTTACGTATATGAGGCGGCACATCGTCTTTATCATTACATGACAAAACAATCCTGAGATCTCCGCCATCTGGCATGGCATCCCGCGCATTAATCACAAAATTCATAAGTATCTGCTCAACCGACGACACGCTTCCTCTTATATAAACTCCTTGCTCACACTGCTCATTTGGGAAATATGGTTTTATATTAATGGCAGCACCGACAAGCGGCTCCAAAAACTCAATATGATCGATAATAAGGTCACATAAATCCAGAGTTACCTTTTCAACGACTTTATGGCGGCTAAATGTAAGCATTCTTCGTGACAAATCAGCGCCGCGTTTTGCAGCAATTTCAATTTTATTCAGGTATTCCCTTTCTTTGACATTCTTTGCAGGCAAAGATCTGCCTAGCACAGAGCAATAACCGGTAATGATAGACAAAATATTATTGAAGTCATGTGCAACACCGGCAGATAGTTCTCCCAGAGATTCAAGCTTTTGCGCTTTAAAAAATTCAGCTTCCCGCTGTTTAAGGGGTGTTACATCCGACAAAAGACCAATAAATAAATCCAGTGTGCCCTCATGGAACACAGGCGAAAAAACCATTGTATAATGGTGAGGCACCCCATCTCCGGTGTTTCTGGTATCTTTTAACTCCAATTCAATTTCCGAACACTCCTTGATAGTTGACACGAATTTTTTGCGCTCATGCATATCTGTGAATAAAGGCTCCAGAACCTCCCACCCTTTTTTAGCCAATTCATCAAGATTGCTGTCAACGAAGCTACAAAAAGCATCATTGGCGAATAAAATGGGGTTTCCCTGCCTTTTCGGATCGCTAATAACAATTCCCGTAGAAGTAGCCTGCACAGCCTGCATAAGTTGATAACTTAACGTATCAAGATGCTGGAGTTGCTTTTCTCTCCTTTGAACCGCACTCACATCAATCAAGGTAAATAAGGTCATCCCCTTACCAAGCTTGCGGGCATTCACAAGACAAAGGGATGTTTCATCCAGACGTATAACTTCGCAAAACTCAGGTATATTTTCGCCAAACTCGACATGATTCATAATTGTGTTTTTAATACTATCGTCATAATCAACAGCATTATCATACAAATAATTCAAAAATTCCGACTGCGTTGTTTTTCTTTCAATACAATTTATAAATGTATGGAATTTTGTTTTTGTAAGCTCATTCACGCAAATCAGCTCACCTTTTGAATCATATATTATTTGCCCGTGGTCAGAAGCGTTAATAATCGCATCAAACACGCTCAAAGCTGCTTTCCTAAATCGAGATCGCGCATACAGATACAAAACAGGAAACACCAATAATGAAAGAATAATACAGGATATTACGAGCAATTGATCGGACACTTTTCCCCACATCATATACTTACACACAAATATTCAAAATACTCTACTAATAAAAATCATAGTTGCACAAACCTTTTAGTATTATTTGACATACATGTGTATTTGATTACAATATACCCCTGAGAGGTAACATTCATATTCGATTATACTAAAGTATATATTTCACTCTGTGAATACCAATTTTTTTCTTCCAACAATTTTATCTATGGTTTCACAAAAAAGTATTCATATTATCTTTTTATCAGCGCTGCTTGCCTTTTTGAGCATTGCCTTGCTCCGTGCCGCCATAGCTCAAGAGAATCACCAAACAACAATCATATATTCTACCTATAATCAATCTCCTGCAATAGGCGGTTTTTTAGGGCTAAATACAACCCCAAGTGCGCGCATGGATACTTCCGGCACATTACGTGCAGGTATAGGCATTCTCGATCCATATTTGCACAGCTATATAAGTGCTCAAATTGCAGCCCCCTTATCCCTCACCTTTCGCCAGACTTCGGAAGTTTCAAGCCTTAAAGGGGATGCAAAAAAACAATATCCGGGCGTTGATTTTAAACTCCGCCTGCTCAAAGAAAACATATACCGGCCAGCCATAGCTATGGGCGTTCAATCCGCTCTTGGTCACAAGAGAATGGCGGGAGAATACATAGCTCTTTCAAAACGTTATGATAATTTTGATTTCACCGCGGGGCTTGGCTGGGGACGCTATGGCACGGCGGGGCATTTTAAAAACCCTTTAACCGGCCTTTCTTCACACTTTAAAAAAGGCAGAGACTACAACAGCGAAACACCAAACAGCCCCTCAAACTGGTTCACCGGCGAAGATATAGGGCTGTTTGGAGGGGTTGAGTATTTCCTTCCCTATAACGGATTTTCAGTAAAATTTGACTACGGCGCAGACCGCTATACAGCAGAAAAAGCCGCATTTGGTTACAGTAACGGCGCTGCATGGGGATTAGGTTTAGCCTACACACATAACGACTGGCTAAGCGCCAGCGCAGGAATTCAGGGCAACGACAAGGTCATGGGGCGTATTTCCATTAAGGGAAATCCGGCCAAATGGCCACTTAAAAACGCAAGCTACAGCGGCTCCCCACGGCCAATTTATAAAAAGCGCCCGGTACGCACCAATTCTGCCCGCATCATAAGTGACGCTTCTCAAGACGATATAAATATATCCGACATATGGATAAACGAAGATGAGACACTTTTATTTGCCACGCTCCACCTGCCCGAAGGTGTCCCGGCCCCTCGGCACGTTGGCCGCGCAGTGCGCCACATCATTGGCAACACGCAAGCCAGCGTCGAGAAAATCACACTCACACTACAGACAAAAGCCCTAAGAGGAACCCGCATAAGCATTATGCGCCCGGACATTGAAAAAGCGCTCAAAAACAAAAGCGTCAGCGCAAATGAAATCTGGCAAAACGCTATTATCGAAGATAGCTCTCTTAAACCCCCGCCCAAAAAGCAAAAAGAAAGCACGCCTTTTCTCCCTCCAAAAGAGCTGAGCGTATCGTCAATAGTTGCCTCAAAAGACACCCCGCCCTCCCTTAAACAAATA